>NZ_JANPCM010000540.1:0-2599 GCF_031430955.1 Ferruginibacter sp. | reverse complement strand
AAAAATACAAATAATTAATAATCAATATTCAATGATCGTAGAGTATTAGGCTTGTTAAGTGTATTTTTTTTATTTTGGTAGAAAATCATTTTAAATATGTATAATAGAAAGTATGATTTAGAAGATAGTTTGGTTGATTATGCTTTGCCAAATACAAAAGCATGAAATCATGTAACTGGCCAGTTAATTAAATCTTGCCATTCACCAGCATTTAATTAAGGAGATGTGCAGGTAGCAGAATCAACAAAAGATTTTACACATAAAATTAGAGTTGCCTGCTATTGTATGGAATCATTCCGATGTAGCATCTCCCTATAAAGTTTTTATGAAACACTTACTGCTTACAGTTTTTATTACTTCAATATTAACATCATGCAACTATGACAGACATGAAGAAATTCAATATGATATTTACTCTTCTGTGTTAGACAATAAATTTGGACACTTTTCGTCTAACATTCCATACATAATTGGCATTAATGACACAATAAAAGATTTTAAAGACGAACTAGGAACATTAATTTATTCTGTTCAAAATAATGACTTCTTTTTTAAAGAGTTCTGTCAAGGAGACTCTTCCTTTAAAAGTTTTATTTTAACTATCAAAACTATTAAGACCGATAAAGAGATCATGGATGTAGAAAAATTAAAAGCAAAGACTAAAATAAATATCAATTTAAACAAACTGATAAAACCTGAACCATGGCATCATACAATAAATTTCTCAAAAATTGTATTCAATAAAGTCAATGACAAGGCAATTTTATTTATTACCGGAGATTCATCCGGCTCTTGGTTTCTTGTTGAATTAATCAATAAAAAATGGACAGTTAAGCATGAAATTCTATTATGGGTCACCTAACAACAGCAGGCAACAAGAGCGGTTTTGTAACAAGTGTGGCTCCCAAAATAACCTCAGTCTATTGCAAAATGTATTTCCACCCCAAAAAAGAATAACTCAGTATAGATAAAAAAATTACAATGTTAGCAGGGTGCTAAACTTGAATATTGAACATTGAAAATTGATTATTGAACATTTTTTTTAACTAACTTTAGCCCTCAATTCACATATTTTATGTCTGATACAGTTTTAGCCCCAGCACCGGCTCCGTTAACCGCTAAAGATTTTGTAACCGACCAGGAAGTTCGCTGGTGCCCCGGTTGCGGCGACTATTCTATTTTAGCACAAGTACAAAAGGTAATGCCAACACTGGGCATACCAAAAGAAAATATTGTAATTGTTAGCGGCATTGGCTGCAGCAGCCGCTTTCCATATTATATGAATACGTATGGTATGCACAGTATTCATGGCAGGGCAACAGCGGTGGCCAGTGGTTTAAAAGCAGCCCGGCCCGAGCTGAGTGTGTGGGTAGTAACAGGAGATGGCGACAGTTTAAGCATTGGTGGTAACCATACCATTCATTTGCTGCGCCGCAATTTCGACATCAATATTTTATTATTCAATAACCAGATTTATGGTTTAACCAAAGGGCAATATTCGCCTACCTCCGAACAAAATAAAATAACCAAATCAACGCCTTTCGGAAGTATTGATCATCCCTTTAATCCGTTGGCATTGGCCATGGGTGCCGATGCAAGTTTTATTGCCCGTACAATGGACAGGGACCCAAAACATTTGCAAGCCATGTTGCTGCGTAGCCAGGCACATAAAGGCGCTTCTTTTTTAGAGATCTATCAAAACTGTAATATTTTTAATGATGGTGCTTTTGAAACATTTACCGAAAAAAGCAGCAAGGCTGATGAAGTATTATTTTTAGAACAGGGCAAGCCATTAATTTTTGGCGCCACACAAAATAAAGGTATTAAGTTAGATGGTTTTAAACCCGTGATTGTTGATTTGGCCGAAGGTGCCAGCACCGATGAGCTGTGGGTGCATGATGATAAAGATTTTTATAAAGCACAGATATTGATCCGCATGTTTGATGATCCTAAATTAGCCGGGCATTTGCCAAGGCCATTTGGTGTTTTTTACGAAACTGACAGGGCCTGTTACGAAGACAGTATGCAAATGCAGATTGATGATATAATTGCAAAAAGAGGCAAAGGGGATTTAGATAAATTGCTGAAGGGCAGTGAGACGTGGGTGATAAATTAGCCCCCGTCTCCGCCAGCTGGCGGAGAACTTAGATTGTTACGTCATTTACAAATCGGCGAGGCGAAAGCACTAAAGTTGTATATTTTTTTGAGTCCGGCATTTTTTCTTTAATCAGTTTCATTGGTCTGGCCTAAGGCGAGACCCTCTTGTACAGAATATCTTTATTAAACTTTTACCTAAGCAGTTAAAATAATTTCAGCGGCAAATGTTTGCCGCTATTTTTTTAAGCAGCGTTTTACGTTAATAAAGTACCTTCTTAAAAAAGAGCAATATGAATTTGAAAAAGATATTGATTTTACCTGTTGCATTTTTGCTTACAAATATTATGTACATCGCTTGCTGCGATTGTAAGCCAACAAATAAAAATTTTTACGAAGCAATAAATCTTTTATTAAAACCTTATGGTTCTAATAAGATAGTAATAGATACAGGTACATCTGTTAACATGGATAGCTTGTATTTGGACTGTTTGTTTAATACCAA
>NZ_JANPCM010000539.1:0-10080 GCF_031430955.1 Ferruginibacter sp. | reverse complement strand
ATATTACGCAGGATGTTTTTATACAGGTGTACCAGTCAGTAAGTTCTTTTAAAGGCGAATCTAAATTTTCAACGTGGCTGTACCGCATTGTAATTTCAAAATCGCTGGATCATATCAAGAAAAAGAAAAGAAAAAAACGTTTTGCATTTGTACAAAGTTTATTTGGTGCTGCCAGCGAAGAAGAGTTACACCCCGAAGAATTTAATCACCCTGGTGTGGTAATGGAAAATAAAGAAAGAGCAGGCGAATTATTTAAGGCAATGGAACAGTTACCCGGCAACCAGCGCATTGCATTTACACTGCATAAACTGGAAGCTCAAAAATATCAGGATATTGCAGCTATTATGGATATTTCGCTAACAGCCGTAGAATCTTTAATTGCAAGGGCAAAAGGAAATTTAAGAAAAACATTGAAACAGTATTACGAAGAAAATAATTTTTAATACCATGGACAATCACGAACACATCAACAAACTCATTCATGATGCATTAAACAGTTTGGATGATGCTGCAAGGGCAACACCTAAACCATATCTTTTAACAAGATTAAACGCAAGGATGCAAAATGAAAAAGAAAGCGGCTGGGATAATGCTTTACGTTTTATAAGCAAGCCTGCAATTGCACTGGTGGGCCTTTGTTTGGTAATAGCCATTAATGCAACAGTGGTTACTTATAATTATCCCGGTAAAACTGCAGCAGCGGCAGACGAACAATATGCAGCTGTTGATGAATACAGCAGTTCCACAACAGTATTAAACTACATAGAAAATATAGAACCATAATAATGAGTACACAAACAAAAAGTAAATTATATCTTTTAATAATCGGCATATTGCTGGTTACAAATATTGCCATGCTCTTCTTTTTTATGGGTAATAAAGATGAAGGGAGAAGGGGTGGCAACCGTGGCGGCTACGACAGGGGTGCAATGATGAGGGATTTTTTACAAAAAGAAATTGGGTTTAATGACGCACAGCTGGAGCAATATGATACCCTTAGTAAGCAACGAAAAGAAAAAATGAAAGCTGATATTGAAGCCTTGAAAAATAGTAAAGAAGAACAATTTAAGGAATTGGGTACAAGGGGTTTTAGTGATTCTGCCATTGCTGTTGTAATAAACCAATCTGCCGAAAAACAAAAAATGATGGAGTTACACATGATGAATCATTTTGCCACCATTAGAAAAATTTGTACTGCAGAACAGCAACCAAAATTTGATTCGCTGTTTTATAAAATATGGAATAAAAAGAAAAAACCTGACGAAAAAAAATAAACTAAATTTTATCAAAAAAAATAAAAACGTAAACATGAAAAAACAAATTCTGTTGGCAGCTGTTGCAGCTATGTTCAGCATTACTGCCGTAAATGCACAGGGCGGTGGCAATTTTCAGCGCCGTACACCCGAAGAAAGATTAAAACCCATTCACGAAAAATTAGACAGCGCCTTTAAATTAGATGCTGCTAAAATGAAACAGGTAGATGAGATCTTTTTAAATTCGTTTAAAGAATCGGATAAAAAAATGGAAGAGATGAGAGCCGGTGGCGGACAAATGGACCGTGATGCAATGATGGCAGCAAGACAAAAAATGAATGATGAAAGAGATGCTAAGTTAAAAGAAATACTTACTGCAGATCAAATGAAAATTTGGAAAGATGCTATTGAACCATCAACAAGACCGCAGCGTGGTAACAGAGGTGGCGGCGGAAAATAATAAGAAATGGTGAATACGAATACAACGGCTCCGCTTTTTTTGGCGGGGCTTTTTTTGGAGTAATGATTTTGAGATAGTGCTTTATTTTTTAAAAAAATAAATGCCGTTGCAGTTTATTAATGTTGAAGTACAGTAGTACAAAAGCCTCATCAGGGAACAATTCCGAAAAAGGGATGTAATCTTTTTCGGGGTCGCTTCCTGAGCGAAGTCGAAGGATTTGATTCTTTTTTGGCGAAGCAAAAAAGAACAATAAGAAAAGTGATATGATATTTTTATATGCCACAATTCATTAAATAAATTTAGCAGGACATTTAAATAAAATTTTAAATACATTTTTCAACACTCCGTTTGTTTATGGTATTTTTGAAAAAAGATATTTATGTCATTCAAAAAATTCTTCTCGTCATTACCTCTTGCTTCTTGCTTATTGCTTATTGCCTTCCCCTCCTGTAAGTTCCGCCAAAAAATACCATTACTTATTCATCATGCAAAAATTTATACCGTTGATGAAAAATTTTCTGTTGCAGAAGCAATGGCAGTAAACGATGGAAAAATTATTGCCATTGGTACCAATGATGAAATTTTAAAAGAATACGAAGGCGAAGAAACGATTGATGCAGCCGGTAAATTTATTTTTCCGGGTTTTATAGATGCTCACGCCCATTTTTTAAATTACGGATTTAGTTTGCAACAGGTAAATTTAACCGGCACCAAAAGCTGGCAGGAATGTATTGATAAAGTAAAAGCATTTATAAAAGCAAAAAATATAAAACCCGGTACATGGGTACAGGGTCGTGGGTGGGATCAAAATGATTGGACTGTAAAAGAATTCCCCAACAAAGATTCATTAGATATCAATTTTCCAAACAATCCCTTAGCATTAGTAAGAATAGATGGCCATGCATTAATTGCTAATACCAAAGCAATAGAAATGGCAAATGTAAAACCAGGCCAAACCATTGCAGGCGGTACAATAGAAACCATAGATGGAAAACTTACCGGTATAATGATAGACAATGCAGAAGATATAATTTTTGCAGCTGTACCTGCACCAACAAAAGATGAATATGCCATTGCATTAAACGAAGCGCAACAAAATTGCTTTGCGATGGGCTTGACGACTGTTGTTGATTGCGGTTTAAATAAAAACCATGTTGATATAATAGATGCGTTACAAAAAGAAGGTACTTTAAAAATGAAACTGAATGTGATGCTTTCGGATGATTCGGCTAATTACGCTTACTATTTAAAAACCGGGCCTTACAAAACACCTATGCTAAATGTAAATGGTTTTAAGTTGTATGCAGATGGTGCATTGGGAAGCCGTGGTGCATGTTTGTTGCAGCCTTATAGCGATAAACCGGGCTGGCAGGGTTTTTTATTAAAAGACAGATCTTATTTCGAAAAAATTATTCCGCAGATTTACAATTCAAAATTTCAGGCCAATACACATGCCATTGGCGATAGTGGCAACCGAATGATATTACAGGTATATGCAAGTGTGCTAAAAGAAAATAATGACAGGCGCTGGAGAGTAGAACATGCGCAGGTAGTTAATAAAAATGATTTTTATTATTTTGGAAAGTACAGTATCATTCCATCGGTACAGCCCACGCATGCCACCAGCGATATGTATTGGGCCGAACAAAGATTGGGAGCAGAAAGAATAAAAGGTGCTTATGCTTACAAACAATTACTCAATCAAAACGGATGGATACCGCTCGGTACCGATTTTCCGGTAGAAGATATTTCTCCCTTTAAAACATTTTATGCCGCTGTTGCAAGGCAGGATAGTAAAGGTTTTCCAGATAGCGGTTTTCAAATTAAAAATGCTTTATCACCAGAAGAAACATTAAGAGGCATGACCATTTGGGCAGCCAAAGGATCTTTTGAAGAAAAAGAAAAAGGAAGTTTGGAAACCGGCAAAGCGGCTGATTTTATACTATTGGATACCGATTTAATTGGCGGCGATATAAAAAACTTATTGAACGCTTCTGTTACTCAAACATTTATAAATGGAAAAACCGTTTATAAAAAATTGCCCCAAAAATAGTTTGCAATCTCAATTAATGTGTTAGATTTACACATTAATTCAAATTGCTTGTTTATGAAGAAATACCTGCTTATGCCGGTGCTGTTTTTTATTGTTACAGCAACCAATGCTCAACGTTTATTAAACTGGTCTCCCGAATTTCCGGTTGATAATTCTACCCTGGTTTTTACAATAGATTGTACCAAAGGCAACCAGGGACTTTTAAATTTTGAAAGTGGTAATTCAAACAATATATATGTGCATGTTGGTGTAATTACCAACTTAAGTACCGGTCCATCCGACTGGAGGTATGTAAAATTTACCTGGGGTACTGCTGATCCTTTAGCAAAAGCAACACCGCTTGGCAATAATAAATATCAATACACTATTACCAATGTACGCAGTTTTTTTGGTGTGCCTGCCGGCGAAACCATAAAAAAAGTTACCGCCATTTTTAGAAATGCACCGGGAACACTTAAGCAGGTAAATAGTGATAACAGCGATATGTATATTCCTGTTTATGGCAATACCGAATACGCAGTAAGATTAAATCTGCCGCCATTTGAACCACGTTATATTCCATGGGTGGAGCCATTGAGTGTTGCGGTTGGAGGAAACATTAATATTACAGGAGTATCATCTGCCAATGCAGCATTAACATTAAAATTAAATGGCGCAACAATTAATACAGCAGCAAGCGCAAATACCATTTCTGGTAATCCAACTATAACCACTGCATGTAATCAAACTGTAATGCTGGAGGGCAACGATGGTACAGGAATAAAAAAAGATTCTTTTAGTTTTTACATTGCTCCCACAACAAGTGTAGCAGCATTACCTGCAGGTGTGCAGGAAGGTATTAATTATGCAGCAAATAACACCGCAGCAACTTTAGTTTTATACGCACCCGGTAAAAATAATGTGGTGGTGTTAGGCGATTTTTCTAACTGGGCAGTTAGCTGCTCTAACCAAATGAACAAAACACCCGATGGTAATTATTTTTGGATAACCGTTACAGGTCTTACACCAAATACAGAGTACGGCTATCAATATTTAATTGATAACAGTATTATAATTGCTGATCCTTATGCACAAAAACTTTTAGATCCAGATAACGATCAGTTTATTTCATCAACCACTTACCCTAACTTAAAACCTTACCCAACAGGATTAACAACAGGTATTGTAAGTGTTTTACATCCCGGCGAAGCACCTTATAACTGGCAGGTAAATAACTTTGCCCGTCCGGATAAAAAAAATCTGATGGTGTATGAATTACTGATAAGAGATTTTACAGCACAGCACAGTTATCAATCTTTGATAGATTCATTTCAATATTTTAAAAACCTTGGTATAAACGCTATTGAATTAATGCCCATTAATGAATTTACAGGCAACGAAAGCTGGGGTTATAACCCAACTTTTTATTTTGCACCCGATAAATATTATGGCACAAAAAATAAATTGAAAGAGTTTATTGATAAGTGTCATCAAAATGGTATTGCAGTTTTACTTGATGTGGTGTATAACCAATGCGATAATAATGCACCGCAGGCAAAAATGTACTGGAATGCTGCCAACAGTCAGCCAGCTGCCAATAATCCCTGGTTAAATGTTACAGCGCCTCACCCTTACAATGTGTTCAACGATTTTAATCACACTTCAACTGCTACACAGTATTTAGTGCAGCGGTCCATTAATCACTGGATAACGGAATATAAAGTAGATGGCTTTCGTTTAGATTTGGCGAAAGGGTTTACACAAACACCCACCAATACAACTACTGTTGAAAACTACGATGCAAGCAGGGTGGCCAATTTAAAAAGATATTACAATGGCACCATTGCAAATTATCCCAACACATATATGATACTGGAATTTTTGGGCACGCTGCCCAGTCAGGAAGAACAGGAATATGCAGCACATGGTTTTATGCTTTGGGGAAACAACAATGCAGTGTACAATCAATGCACCATGGGTTTTGCATCTAATTCAGATATCTCTCCAATTGTGTACACCGATGCTAAAAAAGCATTTAATAATCCTGCCGAAGTAGGTTATATGGAAAGCCATGACGAAGAAAGAACCATGTACAAAAATATAACCTTCGGTAATGCATCGGGTACTTATAATGCAAAAACACTGGCTACTGCTTTGGCAAGAGAAGAAGCTGCTGCATCAGTATTTTTTACAGTGCCCGGTCCTAAAATGATTTGGCAATTTGAAGAAAGGGGTTATGATGTTTCACTGGTTTTTGGTGGTTCAAATCTTTCGCCCAAGCCACCTCGTTGGGAATATATGGATGACCCTAACCGCAAACATTTGTACGATACTTATAAAAGTTTACTGCAATTAAGATTGGGGAATCCTGCAATTTTCAACAATACCAGTTTTACATACGACTTTAATAATGCAGGAGGATTAGTTAAACTGTTTCAAATTGCCGACCCCAATGCAGGCGGTAAAAAAATAACTGTTGTTGCCAATCTTGATGTAGTGCAGCAAACCAAAGCAGTTACTTTTCAAACCACCGGTGACTGGACAAATTATATAAGCAACGGAACAGGTACAGGAATTAATGGAACAACAGGTGCGACTTTTAATTTAACTGCCGCTGCTCAAACTATAACATTACAGCCGGGTGAATATCATGTATACATAAGTGTACAGGCATGCGCAACACTTGCACCCACAGCTGCAACACCAGTTAACTATTGCCAGAATGCAACGGCAACAGCATTAAGTGCAACAGGTACTAATTTATTGTGGTACACTGCAGCAACCGGCGGTACGGGTAGTGCAACTGCACCAACTCCTGTAACAACTGTGGCTGGCAGCACAACATATTATGTAAGCCAAACTTCAGGCTGCGAAAGTGTGCGTTTACCCATAGTAGTTGATATAACAGCAATACTTGCAGCACCAGCAGTAGCCAGCCCGGTTAGTTATTGCCAAAATGTAACGGCAACTTCTTTAACTGCAACCGGCACAAATTTAACATGGTACACTACTGCCACAGGCGGTACTGGAAGTGCAAACGCACCCACACCTTTAACCACTGTTGCAGGCACAACAAATTATTATGTAAGTCAAAAAAATAATTGTGGCGAAAGTGCCAGAACCCCCATTAGTGTTGTAATAAATGCAACACCGGCAGCACCATCAGCATTAAATGTAACAGCAGTCACCACTAATACTGCCATGTTAAACTGGGCGACTTCTGCAGGAAATTTTTATACAGTTGAGTACAGGGAAGCTGGTACTTTTACCTGGATAAATATTGCAACCGCAATTACTACAGGCTCCGTTACACTAAATAATCTTGCACCCGGCGTTTCGTACGATTGGAGGGTAAGTGCCAACTGCATTGCAGCACCTGCAGTAAATTACACTACAGCACAGTTTACAACCAGCTCACGTAACAGTACTATTACAAGGCTTAAAAATGGTTTGGGAATTAAAATTTCCCCCAACCCGGTTATTGCAAATGCAATAATCGATTACATTGTACCGGGCAATGGAAAAGTAATTATTACTTTAGTAAATTCGTTCGGGCAGCAGTTGCAGATATTGTGTAATGCCAGTTTAAGTGCAGGCCAGTATAAAATAACATTAAACGATAAATTTAAATCGCTTGTAAAGGGAGTTTATTTTTTAAAGATCGAACAAAACAAACTTAAATATTACATTCAATTTATAAAGCAATAGATTAAGTAAAATTTAAAACTCTAAATATATTTTCTAATGACTTCTGATGTTAATACAGATAAGGTAAAGAATATTAAAACACTCACGGCCATACAGTCCGAAGTAGAAAGCAGTAATGGTATTGCTTTATCGGTGGACTGTGTAATTTTTGGTTTTGATGAAAATAAACTGAAAGTATTACTGATAAGAAGTGACCTGAAAAAATATTTAGGCAAATGGTCGTTGTTAGGCGATTTGGTAAGGCCGAACGAAGACCTTGATGCAGCGGCATACAGAATATTAAAACAACGTACCGGCTTAAGTGATGTTTACCTGGAACAGGTAGAAACATTTGGTGCAGTAAGCCGTCACCCCGCAGGCCGTGTGGTAACAGTTACTTACTGCTCTTTAATAAATGTACAGCACCATAAATTAAAAATATTAGACAACGAACTGCACTGGCACGACATACAAAATGTAACTGATCTTGCGTTCGATCATCAACAGATATATGATACCTGTTACCAGCGTTTGCAAAAAAGGATACAGGAGCACCCACTGGGTTTTAATCTTCTGCCCAAAAAATTTTCTTTAAGGGATCTGCAAAATTTATACGAAGCTATTTTAGATACTAAAATGGACAGAAGGAACTTCCGCAAAAAATTCTTTGCTATGGATTTTTTAATTGACCTGGACGAAATGGAGCAGGACGTTCCACACCGGCCCGGAAAACTCTACAAGTTTAATTTTGAAAAATACGAGAAGAAAAAGAAAAAATGGGTAGGCATAGATTTTTAAAATAAATGCCATTTGCAGCATAATTAAAGTGGCTGTTGTCTTATGATACTGTTACGGACATTGAATTTTAGGCAACTGTTTAAATAATCAGGAAAATTCAGAAATTCTTTTTAACAAAATTTTGTTTATAATAAAAATACCTTACTTTGCGTAAAATTTACACATTCTCAATTGTGTAAATTTTACACAACACTAACTGCTTTCTAATTTTTTAAAAACGATACAACTTGCATGTATGAAAAAAATCAACAAACAATTTTACAGGGTTTTTATGCAAACGATTGCGATGCTGCTGATAGCCGTTGCAGGATTTGCACAAACGGCTGTTACCGGTAAAGTAACCGACAGTAAAGACGGCTCTCCGGTATTGTCGGCAACAGTAACAGTAAAAGGAACTAAAACCGCTGTAACAACAGCAGCAGATGGTACATTTAAAATTAATGCTCCTGCAAATGCTGTTTTAGTTATTACTTCTGTAGGATATAGTATTACAGAAGTAGCAGTAGCAGGTAAAACCTCTATTGATGTAAGTATTGCACAAACCGACCAGCGTTTAAACGAGGTGGTGGTAGTGGCATACGGAACAAAACGCAGGGGCGACCTTACGGGTTCGGTAACATCCATTTCTGCTAAAGATTTTCAAAAAGGAAATATTGCCTCATCAGAACAATTGCTGGTGGGTAAAGTTGCCGGCTTAGAAGTTACAACTGGCGGCGGCTCTGCCGGTGGCGGAAGTAAAATCCGTATCCGCAGCGGGGCTTCTTTGTTTGCCAGTAACGATCCGTTAATTGTAATTGATGGTGTGCCGGTTGAAGGTAATGGTATTGCAGGTTCTGGTAATCTGTTAAATACTATTAACCCTAATGATATTGAATCAATGAGTGTTCTTAAAGATGCTTCTGCTACTGCTTTATATGGTTCAAGAGCATCAAATGGCGTTATAATAATAACAACTAAAAAAGGAACCAGCGGAAAAGTAAAATTTAATTTTACCACTCAGGCTTCTCTTGCCAATGTAAGCAAACACGTAGATGTACTTTCTGCAGACCAAATAAGGAGTATAATAAATGCCGATGCTGCTGCAACTGGTAATAATAGCTACAAAAATTTATTAGGCACTGCCAATACTAACTGGCAGGATCAAATTTACAGAACAGCTGTAGCTGCTGATAATAACATAAGCGCAAGTGGAAGTATAAAAGGTTTACCCTTTGTGTTGCCTTTCAGGGCATCATTAGGTTATTTAAACCAAGACGGGGTGCTGAAAACAAACAATTTTAAAAGGGTATCTACATCGTTAAACTTAAACCCTAAACTTTGGAACGACCATTTGACCATTAATTTGGCTTTTAAATATAGCCGCACAAATAATGTATTTGCTAATGAAGGTGCCATTGGTGCTGCAGTTACATTTGATCCTACACAGCCTGTTAATAATGCAACGGGTAAAAATGGTGGTTATTGGGAATGGTTGCAAGGGGGCAATCTTGTTGAGTTGAGTACAAGAAACCCATTAGGTTTGTTAGAGCAGAGAGATAATACTTCAACAGTAAACCGTGTTATCGGTAATATACAGTTAGATTATAAAATGCACTTTTTACCAGATTTGCACCTTTTACTTAATTTGGGTATTGATAATGCTGGTGGTAATGAAATGGTTATTTGCGTATCAGATACCTTAGGTGGTGCTTATACTGTAAATGCTGTTAATATATATAAGAATACAGCCTCTACTGCTAGTAGCTTCAGTACTTCTACTTTTGATGTTCCTGTTGCTGTAACTACAGCTACTGGCCCAATAGCATTGGCTATGGGTGATTATAACTCTGACCATAAATTAGACATTGCAG
>NZ_JANPCM010000538.1:0-4118 GCF_031430955.1 Ferruginibacter sp. | reverse complement strand
ATATTGAAAATATTTTAAAATCTTTAAATTTTTCTGAAATAATCTCACTATGGTTCATAATTGCAGTATCTGCAACAATACTTACTCCGAAGCTTTGAAATTGTAGATCGACACATAATGTTTTTGAATCCTGCTTAAAATTCCTCAAAAGTTTCTCAAAATTCTGCTCATCTTCTAAAAAAAATATTTTCCTAAAATTAACTTCTGAAAAGCTCGAAAATGAATTCTGAATATTTTTTAAGAAATCAATTATATAATCTACAACAATAGCTTTTGAATATTTATTCTCTTTAGGTTCTATTTTTAAGTTAATTGCCTTGGTTTTCAAAAATTCCATATAGGCATTTTCTATAGCCTCCGCCTTAGGTAATTTTGCAAGAATAGCGGCATCTGCCTTTTCTAAAAGAATTTCTAATTCTTCCTTTAGTTCTAAATAAGGAGTACCAGATAAACCTAAATAAATTAATTGTTTAGCTTCTTCATATTTTCCTAAATTATTGGCGATAGTTGCTGCACTTCTAAATAAAACAGATCTTGTAGGTTCCGCATCAAAATCACCGATCAGTTCAAAGGCAGCTTTTCTTTCAAGTTCTAACGCCTGTTGCGCATAATTTATATACTCATCAATACTTTTATATTGAAGGGCTTCATTAGCTTTTTTTGCTAACTCTATTGCTTGTCTGTGTAATTGTTTAATGTCGTTCATCTTTTTCCAAAAAAAGCTTTAGGGGTTGAAAATTCAACAACTGAAATGTATGCAGGTAATTTGGAATAATCGCTTGCCTTTGATTGCTGTTTTTTTCCTTTCACTCGCTTTTCCAGAGAATTTGTAGGTGTTTCTTTTTCAATACCGGAAATTTCAAGCCGTGCCTGGAGAAAATTTTTAGGATTATACAGTTGGTGTAGTTCATTATAACCAAGCCAGTAATCTATCCCAGTTCCAATAACCGCTTCTTCTATAACCGTGTAGTTAGTAAACTTTGTACACAAAAAGAACGAGATGGTTTCAGCAGCATGCTCAATTATCTTTTTAGATTCTCTATAGCCAGCTGTATTAATCTTATTACTCCAGTTCAAGTTGAAACTTCTTACATTATCACCAGTAACATTTAGTTTACATCCAGAAATATGATTATTTTTCTCAAGAGCTACTATGCAATTTTCAGATAAGAAATCACATTGTGTCGAACTAAATACACTGATAGTTTCTTTTAATTCTTCTATTGTGAGGACTTCCATATCAAAGTAAAATATTGAAAGGGTAAATATATTTGAAATTAGGATTTTATTACTTGTTAATTTTAATATTTTGATGTGCTTTAAAAAACGGATCAATAAAATCACGGCGGGTTTGCGTTTCGTTGTACTCGGCTTTTTCGTAAGAAACAATTTGTTCTTCAAACCTTACCACAAGCTCTTCAATAATTTTATAAGCAGTTTCTTTACTAATCATGCAGTGGGATAAGTGTTTTTCAAATATGGTAATTAAACCGTGTTTAAATGGGTTGCCCACTTTGTGCATGTCATTGTGCTTAAAAGATTCAACTCTGCAAGATGGAATGGATTAGTTGGTGCAAAGTAGTTCTTAAGTGCAGGGCAATTATTTTATACAATCCCAAAAATTGCCTTTATTAATTATTGTTAACCCGGCATTTGGATAGGTTGCATTAAATGTAATGGGTATTTTAGCCGAATTCACGTAAATTCAGTCAATTAATTGACCAAATTAATAAATTCATTAACCATGAAAATTTTAAGTAAAATTTTTATTTTTAAATCATCATCTTAAAAAACCTGTTAAACACTTCCCTTTTCAACCCTGCGTCCTCTGCTTCTCTGCGTGCCCAATCATACCAACTCCATAAAGATCCCATAGCAACGCCATAGTGACTTCATCAGAGTCCATGCTTTTTTGCATTATGATAAATACAAAGAAAAATCGCATAAAACAGCTTTAAAAAACTGCTTTCCAACCACAACCCACACCAGCAATTAAATTAGCAGTCAAAAATTTTACTGTAAACCAACGCTTTACAAAGCTCCTGTAAAAAATATTTCCCCATTTGTTTGGAAATGAAACCTAAACAGGCTTACCTTCGCCGTCCCAAAAAAGCAACAGCAATTTTGCTGCAGTTTTAAGGGCAGGGCCACCGGGATGGCGGAAACCCTGATTATTAAAAATCGCTTCTCTCCTAAATAAAAAAATCAGCCAGAAGCAAAAAAAGAAAAAGATGAGCAAATTACATTTTACAACAAAGCATGCGAACGAGGCTACCGTAAAACACAATTGGTACGTTGTGGATGGTACTAATCAAACCGTTGGTCGTATGTGTGCCAGAATTGCGGCTGTTCTCAGAGGTAAGAACAAAGCCTATTACACCCCACACGTTGACTGTGGTGATTTTATCATTGTTACTAACTGCGAAAAAGTAAAATTGAGCGGTAACAAAATGGATGAAAAATTATATGATCACTACACCGGTTACCCCGGCGGACGTAAAGAAGAAGTAGCTAAGGATTTGCAAAAGCGCAGGCCCGAAGTACTTATTGAAAGAGCCGTAAAAGGTATGTTGCCTAAAAACCGTTTAGGCCGCCAGATGTACAAAAAATTATTTGTTTACCAGGGTGCCGATCATCCGCATGGTGCACAACAACCAAAAGAATTAAAATTTTAAACCCCTATCCCCTAAAGGGGGATGATTGAAATATATTAAAAATGGAAAAGCAAAAAAACGCAGTCGGCCGCAGAAAAGAAGCTGTAACACGTGTTTTCCTTAGTAAAGGAGAAGGCAAAATTACAGTTAACGGCAAAGACTATAAAGCCTACTTCCCGCTGGTGTATTTACAAAACCAGGTAGAAGCGCCTTTAAAAACTATTGAAGCAAGTGATAAGTACGATGTGGTAATTAATGCTACCGGCGGTGGTGTTAAAGGCCAGGCCGAAGCTGCAAAGCTGGGCATTAGCCGTGCCTTGCTTGAAGTAAGTGCCGATTTTCGTCCGGCATTAAAAGCAGCCGGTTTGCTAAAGCGTGACCCACGTTCTGTTGAGCGTAAAAAACCAGGTCGCAAAAAAGCAAGAAGAAGCTTCCAGTTCAGCAAGCGTTAAACCCCTATCCCCTAAAGGGGGAAAAGGAGAAGACCTTAGCAAAGAATATTGTTTTGATTATGCTAAGTATTTCATTTAAGAATACATTGCCGGATTTTAAACATTATCAATTATCAATTACATAATTATCAATTTATAAATAATGGAAAATACTTCCTTACAACAACAGTTACTCGAAGCAGGTGTTCACTTTGGCCATTTAAAAAAGAAATGGAATCCAAAAATGCTCCCTTTCATCTTTGCCGAAAAGAAAGGTATTCACATTATTGACCTTAACAAAACTGTTGAAGGTTTACAGGAATCTGCAGCGGCATTAAAAGCCATTGCACGCAGCGGTAAAAAAATAATGTTTGTAGCCACTAAAAAGCAGGCTAAAGAAATTGTTAGCGAATGTGCAAGAAAAGTAAATATGCCTTACGTAACCGAACGTTGGTTAGGTGGTATGTTAACCAACTTCAACACTATCCGTAAAAGCGTTAAAAAAATGCAGAGCATCGAAAAAATGCTTAACGACGGCAGTGCAGAAAATCTTACTAAAAAAGAACGCTTAACATTAAGCCGTGATAAAGAAAAACTGGAAAAAGTTTTAGGTGGTATTGCTGCAATAAGCCGTGTACCTTCTGCTTTATTTTTGGTTGATATAGGGCACGAGCACATTGCTATGGCCGAAGCAAAAAAATTAGGCATCAGTACTTTTGGTATGGTAGATACCAACTGCGATCCTAATAAAGTTGACTTTGCTATTCCTGCCAACGACGATGCTACAAAATCGATTTCAATTATTGTAAATTATTTAACTGCGGCTATTGCTGAGGGTTTGAAGGAGCGCCAGAGCGATAAAGATAATGAAGATGAACACAGCGATGTAGAAGAATCAGCAGAAGCAAAAGCAGCAAGGTTTGAAAAGAAAGCTGATGGTGGCGATGACAGAAATAAGCGAGGCGGCGGTGGTAGCAGAGGTCCTGGTGGACCGGGTGGCCAACCAAAACGCAGAATTGCAGGACCGGGCCTG
>NZ_JANPCM010000537.1:0-3802 GCF_031430955.1 Ferruginibacter sp. | reverse complement strand
ATTCCGACAACAGTAAGGGGTTTGATGTTGCCTTTATGGATTTAAAGTTTGCTAAAATCGAGAATGGCAAATTAAAAACTACCCTATTAATTGAAAATAGTTTTGATATAATTTCAAACATTGGCCTTACTATCAGAAACACAACTGCAGAAAGATTTTGTACATTAAGTGGCAGTGATGATAAAATAAACTGGTTTGTAATAAACGATAGTATCCTCATTAATCCTTCATTTAATAATACCGATACGAGGAATACATTTATGTTGAATTTTCCATCAAGTAATTACAAATATTTTAAGTTAATAATTCACAACAATAATAAAGACCCATTTGATATTAAAGATGTTCTCACTAAGACACCTCCCGTTCTTGAATTATATTCGTTGCATGAATCAATGCAAAATCCTTTACCAAAAATTGAGCGAAAAGACAGTGGTAAAATTTCCTATATCAAAATCATTCAGTACCAACCTTATCATTTCGATCATATAAGTTTTAAATTAAGTGGTGTAAAATATTTCTCCCGTAAAGCTGATTTATATGTTCCTGAAAATAATACCCATTCATTTTCAAGCCCCGGACGATTATTACAATCATTTACTCTTTCTAATAACAGCACCTTACATTTTAAAGTGCCCCTTTGCAATGTTCCGATATTTTATTTATTGATTAACAATGAGGATAACCTACCACTTATAGTTAATGAAGTTAAAACAAATAATAGTTATCATACAGTTACAGGTTATCTGGAAAAGGGTAATAATTATAAACTGATTTTGGATAATTTATCTGCAACAACTCCTAATTATGATTTAGTGAAATTAACTAAAGAGATGCCTGCTAAAATTTTAAAATCAGAAAAAATAATCGCAATTGAAAATAAAACTCTTGAGGTAACCCCTGCAAAAAATAACAAATGGATATTATGGGCAGCAATAACAGCAGCCTTATTAATTTTACTGTTGTTTACCAAAAAAATGATAACTGAAGTTAATAAAAGAAAGCAAGATGATAGTGTATAACGTTACAACAAAAGTTACCACTGCAATTGCCAGTGACTGGCTGCAATGGATAAACGAAGAACACATTCCTGATATTATTAGCACTGGATGTTTTACAAGCGCCACCGTTTTACAATTATTAGAAACAGATGACAGTGAAGGCCCCACTTTTACCGTACAATATTTTGCAGAAAGTAAATCGAACTACAACATTTACATAGAAAAATTTGCGGCAGCCATGCGGCAAAAAGCATTTGATAAATGGGGCGATAAATTTATTGCCTTTCGCTCTTTGATGGAGGTTGTAGCCCCCATGCCCTAAAGGAGAGTTATTCGACATTACTACGTTTTAAATTTGCTTTTTAATAAATTAGCTAATTATAAAAATAATATATCAGTATGTTGCAAGCCGCTTTGGCAAAGGATTTCAAAGCCTTCCTCCTGAAAGCCTTTGCTGTAGAGGCTTTTACTGTGTACGCCCCCAATTGCAAATTACAAATTACCAATTACCATTTCCCCCAAATCCTTATTCCATGCGGTTTACAGCCCTTCTTTACAAAAAAATAATTTAATAAAAAATTTTGTTGCAATTAAAAAGCCTATATATTTGTCGCATAATAAAATTCAAAAAAAATAAACATGAACAAAGCTGAATTAATTTCGAAACTTGCTGATGATGCAGGCATTACAAAAACACAGGCAAATGCTTCTTTAGATTCTTTTGTAGAAGCAGTTACTGTTACTTTAAAAAAAGGTGGTAAAGTTACTTTAGTTGGTTTTGGTACTTTCTCTGTATCAAAAAGAGCTGCCCGTAATGGCCGCAATCCTCAAACAGGTGCTGTTATTAAAATTAAAGCAAAAAAAGTTGCTAAGTTTAAAGCCGGTAAAGAGTTATCTGCTAAAATGTAATGTTGCAGTAAAAACGTTAAAAAGCAAGGCGCCATTGCACCTTGCTTTTTTTATAACAATTCAATTTATTAATTAAAAAATAAAATCTATCAATTATGGGACGTGGAGATATAAAAACAAAAAAAGGAAAAATTACTAAAGGTTCTTTTGGTAAAACAAGACCAGCAAAACCTGCAAAGAAAAATGTTGCCCCTGCAAAAAAAGCGTAATAAAAAAGTAATTGGGAATTTGTAATTTGGAATTAGGTTTTCGATTTAATCACTCTGTATTAATACAAGCATTCAATAATTTGGGTATTCATGCATTGATTATATACCGCAATTCAAATTCCCAATTACTAATTACCTTCTAAGGAGCCAGTCGTTCAATACTCCAGCTGCCTTTGTGCAAACTGTATTGAATGCGATCGTGTAAACGGCTGGGGCGGCCCTGCCAAAATTCTATTTGAACCGGCTTTACAACATATCCGCCCCAATGCGGTGGCCTGGGTATATTGCCGTCGGTAAATTGCTTTTCAAATTTTGCAGAGCTGTCTTCAATAACTTGTCTGTTTGCAATAACAGTACTCTGCGGCGATGCCCATGCGCCAATGCGGCTGCCCACAGGCCTCGACGTAAAATACGCATCACTTTCCGCTGCACTTATTTTTTCAACTGTTCCGGTTATTCTTATCTGCCTTTCCAGTGCTGCCCAAAAAAACACTAAACAAACGTTGGCGTTTTGTTCCATGGCTTTCCCTTTATGGCTTTGGTAATTAGTAAAAAAAATAAAACCATTTTTATCATAGCCTTTCAGTAAAACAATTCTTGCAGCTGGAATCCCATCTGCAGTTGCTGTTGCAAGCGTCATGGCATTTACTTCTGTTATCTCACTCTTCACGGCTTCATCCCACCATTTATCAAATTGCTCAATGGGGTCTGCAGCAACATCAGTCTCTAAAAGTGTTTGCAGTTTATAATCTTTGCGTATATCGGCTATGTTATTCATATTATTTTATCAGCAAAAGTCCATCAATTGGGGCAAATAAAAAAGGCTGTTTTATAAACAGCCTTTTAAAAATTATCTTTTAAATTTTTTATTTAAATAAATTATCAAGGCCACCTAAAGCATAAGGGTTACCAAAAATTGCCCACATTACTCTTTCTAAAACCATCCCTACAACAATGCTTACAACAATTATAATTACGGCACTCACTATCATATAAACCACTACCTGATCTTCCGGGGTCTTCTTTAACTTGGGGAGGCCGATATAAAAAAGATAAATGCTGTAAAGACCAATAATTAACAGAAACGAAAGTGCTGGCAAAATATAAAATATCCCGGCTACAGCACTTGCTGTAGTTGCATAAGCTACCAATTGTGCAGATTTGCCAAGGTTCTTTTCGGATTTAAAATTTGGAGCCAAGGCATCAATTACATAAGTGCAAACGAAATAACTGATAATACTGGACAAGAATAATTTTATTGCCATAGATAAGCCCCATTTTGCACCTGCAATTTTAAACCCCAGCACACTAACACCTATTAATCCATAGCCAATAAAAGCGGCTATTGCAGGTATTAATGCCATTATTACAACATACTTGGGTAATAAACTCATTGGCGTTTCAGTTTCTCCATTAATAACATCCCATTCAGTTTTGGGAGTAATTAAAATGTTTTTTGCTCTGTCAATTAAATTCATAAGTTTTAAGTTTTAGAGCAGTAAAGTAGACAAAGGATTGCAGCTTTGCAATAATTAAACCCGTTTTTTATAAACAGTAAACGAACAAGTATTTTAGAGAGAGAGTAATTTATGTTATGTGACCTGCATTTTTTCCAGCAGGGCAACTTTATTTTTTAAATGATCTCTTTCGTCTGTAAGCATTTCCATACTGCTTTCCATTTCG
>NZ_JANPCM010000536.1:0-2121 GCF_031430955.1 Ferruginibacter sp. | reverse complement strand
ACAGCCATTGTAACTATGTACACAATGATTTGAAAGGCTATTGCACATAAATACAAAAACAATGTTTGTCTTAAATGATAAGTACCAATGCTGGTTTTTGGTTTATTTAGAGCAAAATAAGATATTAACCAGCCAATAAGTGTAATGTAACTAACAATTGCAGCCGTTTTTCCATTGTCTGTGGTAGATTGTTCCATATTTATTTGTTTTAAGTGGTGTAGAAAAAAATTAAAACCAAAGTAATAAATTATCAGGTAAATCTATCACTTTATCACATATAATTCAGGCCATTGTTTCTGTCTGCTATGTTGGGATCATTTTTTCCAGCAGGGCAACTTTATTTTTTAAATGATCTCTTTCGTCTGTAAGCATTTCCATACTGCTTTCCATTTCGCCAATTTTTACTGCAATTTGCTGCAGCATATTATTGCGTTTTTTAACTTTAGTCAGTTCCTGTTGTATATCTTCCAGCTGAGCGGATGTATAAGTGTATTGCTGAAAAAGTTCGGTGTATTGCTGTTGCAGTCTTGCAGCCCCGGTTAATTCCTGGTGCAATTCCAGCTCTCGTTCTTCGGCACCGGCAGCTTTTTGCTGGTGCTTTCCAATTCGGTTTTGCATAAACTGCAACTCTTCTAAATGTATATCTACCATACTGCGTAAAGCGGTGGTTTCAGATGCTATTTTTCTCAGTTCAACAATTTCTTCTTGCTTTATTGCTAAAATTTCATTCAGCTCATTTACCTCAGCCTGCAGGCTGTTGTTGTCAGATATTATTTGCTGTACTTGTTCGGGTGTTAACATGGCGGTATTTCAATTACATTTTCAAATTATACGATTTGTAGCCCAAAAACAAAAAAATCAACCCTTTTTTGTATCTTATGTACAATAAAAGCCTTTAGGCAGCGTAATCAACTGTAAGGGTATCTTTAAAAAAACACCCTCTAAAGCTAGAAAATAATTTGACGGAAGAAGAACTGATACGAGGATGCATAAGGGAGGAAGCCTCCTGCCAAAAGGAGGTTTTTAACCGGTACGCCAGCCGTATGCTGGGGGTTTGCAACCGCTATGCCCGTAATGCAGCCGATGCCGAAGATATTTTACAGGATGCCTTTATTAAGATTTTTGATAAAATGCACCAGTTTAAATTTGAAGGCAGTTTTGAAGGATGGATTAGAAGAATAATGGTAAATACGGCATTAAAAAAATACAGTTTACGCCGGTACGAAAAAGAAGTAGTGGGCTATGAAATAAAAGATAAGGATGAGAGCAGCATGGAACCATCGGCATACGGCCACCTTAACCAAAAAGAAATACTGGATTTAATAAATAATTTACCAGATGGCTACCGCCTAATTTTTAACCTGTTTGTGATAGAGGGTTTTCAGCACGAAGAGATAGCGGAAATGCTGAAGATACAACCGGGTACCAGCCGGAGCCAGTTGGTAAAAGCAAGAACGATGTTGCAGAAACAAATTTTACAATTACAAAAAGTTGCAGTATGAGCAATAACGGGTTGTTTGATGACAACATAAAAAATCAATTCAGCGACTATACGCCATCTGTGCATCCACGCATTTGGGAAAATATAGTTGCCGAAAGAAAAAAAAGAAGACCTGCTGGCTTTTGGTTTACTTTTTTTAATGGCCGTAATATTTTACTGCTGACTGCGTTACTTATTGCAGGTGGCAGTGGTGCCTATTTATTATTAAAAAATACGGCTCCAAAACAAGAAGGTAATATTGCAATAACTGCTCACCAAAAAACTGTTACCGGTACACCAACTGCAAATACAGATAACGAAAAAATAAAAAACAGTACCCCATTTGTAAATAATAATGATGATCAAAATAATATTTCTCCGGTAAATAACAATGCTGATGACGAAATAATTAATTCAAAAAATAATATCGCAACTATAACAGCTTCGTCTTCTTCCAAAATAAAAACCTCCTCTCCTTTTGCTCAAAGGGAAGAAAAATATTTTACATCAAATTATAAAGAAAAGAAAAGCACTCCAACAAATAATGAATATGATATTGCTGATGCCAATTTAAATTTTAATAACAAACCCCTGGAGGATTTTTATTTAAAAAGATTATTATTTGAAGCTGCGGAAAAATC
>NZ_JANPCM010000535.1:0-12287 GCF_031430955.1 Ferruginibacter sp. | reverse complement strand
CCGGCAGCAGGGGCGTTGGTGCATTTGGCTTTGACTACGGAAATATTGGCACCCCGGTAAGTATTAATTTTGGTATTAAAGCAGCATTTTAATTTATAAATAGATGATTATGAAAAATAAAATAATAAATATTTCACTAACATACATTCTGGTATTTACAATTTTTTCATGTTCGAAAAAAATTGACAATGCTTATCAAAACCCAAATGCCCAAACAAGGGTTCCTGTTGAATCTTTATTGCCTAATATTATCGCCTCCATGGCTGGTAATTACGCAGGCCACGGCTCAATGAATGATATCAGATACGTTGGAGCATATATTCAGAATTTTCAGTTTTATCTGCCCTTAAGCAATTACGATCAAATGGGATATACCAATAATTCTGCTGATGTTGGCCAATCTACATGGCGTATGCACTACTATGATATTGGACAAAACGCTGTAAAAATGATTGAATGGGCAGAAGAAGAAAAAAAATGGGATTATGCAGGTGTTGGTAAAGCAATTTTGGCGTGGAGCTGGTTAACGTTAACAGATTACTACGGAGACGTAATTTTAAAAGAAGCATTTAGGACTGAGCTGATTACATTTAAATATGATACCCAGGAAGATGTTTACAATCATGTAAAACAACTTTGTTTTGAGGCATTGGAAAATTTAAATAAAACAGGCGACGGCGTTAGCCAAGCTAACCTTGCACTGGGTGATTCCTATTTTTATAACGGAGATACCCAAAAATGGAAAAAATTTGTATATGGCATATTAGCAAGATATCATAACCATCTTAGCAATAAAAGTTCCTACAAGGCAGATTCTGTTATTTACTATGGCAATTTATCTATCAACAGCAATGCGGATAATGGAATGGTAAAATTTGCTGCAAACGCATTGAGTGCATCTAATAATTTTTTTGGGCCTTTTAGAGGTAATTTAACAGGCACTGGCGTTACAGCTCCTACTGCAATTAGGCAAGGTGCATATATTGCCAACTTAGTTAATGGTACAAACACTGAATTTGCAACTGTACAAGATCCTCGTGCATGGTATATTTTAAGAGGAAATACTAACGGTACAATAAAAGGTGTGGAGCCTAATAAAGGACAAGCTGTATTAGCTGCTAATGACCGGCCCGAAAATTTCTGGGGTAGCAGCCAGGCAGGCACAGTTATAAATACAGCTCCCGCTAATGATCTTAATTGCCGCTTTATTTTCCGTAATAGTGCTCCCTTTCCTATTTTAACAGCAAGTGAAATAAAGTTTATGGTTGCAGAAGCTGCCTTTAGAAAAGGAGACAAGGCAACTGCATACCAAGCTTATAAAGATGGTATTGGTTTATCTTTTGATATGCTGTCGACCACATTTAATGTAAATATACCAGCAGGTAAAGATATTAATGCCGCAAACAAAGCCGCTTATCTTGCTAATACATCCGTGGTACCAGCCACTGCAGCAGAATTAACAATGAGTAAAATAATGTTGCAAAAATATATTGCCATGTTTGGTTATGGCGCATTAGAAACCTGGGGTGATATGCGGCGTTATCATTATATAGATCCTTACGCAAGTCAGCAAGTATATACAGGTTTTGTTTTACCAACTGGCGGCGATCTTTTCCCGGATAATGCCACTAAGCCCGTTTACAGAGTAAGGCCACGTTTTAATTCTGAATATGTATGGAATATCTTGGAATTAGAAAGAATAGGTGCTACCAAAAACGATTACCATACAATAAAAATGTGGTTTACAGAACCTTAAAAATTAGCAATCTAAAATACATTAATAATGAAAAAGATAATTAAAAATACACTGCTGATTTCAATTATTGCAATTACAGCCGGTTGCACTAAAAAAATTGAATACCTGGCCGAAAGAACTTTTATAACAACTGATAATGCTTTACTAAAAATAAATTATTTAAGTGCCTACGCTGCAAACCCTGGTGTCCAATTAGCGATTAACAATACAAGAGTAAGTGGTTTAATTACTGGAAGAACACCTTTTCCGGGTGGAGGATATAATACAAACGGATCTAATTTTCCAGATTACCTTGCTGTAACACCTGGAACCAATACACTTTCAATCGCTATTCCTAAAAAAGGTACAAATACTGATTCTGTTTTGCTTTTTACTGCAAGTTTAACTATGGCAGCAAATAAAAATTACACCGCTCATGTATCTGATACTGCTGCAAAAACAAAAGTCGTTTTAATTGAAGATAATCTTAGCTATGTGGATGCAGGCACATCTAAATACAGGTTTGTAAATATGATGCCTAATGTACCTTTTATTGATTTGTACTATGGTACAACAAAAGTTGCAACTGGCATACCCTACTTAGGTTTCAGTAACTATTTTTCGTTACCTTTTTCCACAACAGTGACGTCTTGGGATATACGAGAAACAGGAACATCACCTACAAGCACTGTATTGGCAACTTATTCAAGTACCAACACTACTCTTAACCAAAGAATATACACAGCATTCGCTTTGGGTTATAAAGGTTCTACTGCTACAAACACCAAGCCTTATATTTCTTTTTTATTAAACCAATAGTTTGAGAAGGATATTAAAAAGGAGCAGGCTGTTATCAAAAACAGCCTGCTCCTTTTTTACACTGTTATGGTTATTTTTTATACCTTATAATTTCAGAAATCATTTAAAAATTTTTTATGCCATTAAAGAAAAAGCATTTAATGACTGAAAAAGAATGAGTTTGACAGAAAAAGAATACTCTGGAAATACCTATCTTTTTGGTAAGCATTGTTCAAAACTAAATTCCAAAATTTCCTTTTATAAACCTGCGAACCACAATTTGCTGGAACCCCTCCATCAGCATTAAGGATGGTATAGCCACCATTGAATTTTACAACGATGATGTGTGCAAAAAATTTAAAGTGGTAATAGAAGGCATTGATGCTAACGGAAAATTATTATACGCAGAAAAAGAGATAGAGTAAAATGAAAAGTCGTTTTCGCTATCTAACAGGCCTTCTCCCCTTTTTTAAAAAATTATACGCCATAAACGATAGCGGCAGCCCAATCATAAAAACAAGAATACCTATTGCTTTAAGTGCTTTAGAAAATATTTTTATCCAAAAAATAAATATGCCAAAATAATAGCTGTTATTATTCCAACTAAATCGGCCAGTAGCATTGCCCCAATGGAGTAACGGGTATTTTTTATATTTACACTGCCAAAGTAAACTGCTACCACATAAAAAGTAGTGTCAGATGCTCCCTGGAAAATTCCTGATAATTTACTGGCAAAAGAATCGGGGCCAAAAGTTGTCATGGTACTCACCATCATACCTCTTGCTGCTCCGCCACTTAAGGGCCTGATTAATGCAGTAGGCAATGCATCAACAAAACGGGTATCTGAACCAAACATTGCAAAAAATTGTTTCATTCCATTAATTGCAGCATCAAAAGTACCGCTGGTGCGTAACATACTAACGGCTACAAGTATTCCCAATAAGTAGGGGATAATTCTTATGGCGGTGTCAAATCCACTTTTTGCTCCATCAACAAAAACAGAAAACAGATCAATCTTTTTATACAAACCTCCTAAAACAATCAGGAGAAAAACAAGTAATATCAAACCATTACTTAATTGGCCTGAAAAAAGTTGTATGCCCACAGAATTTAACCTGGTAACATATAAAACCAATAATACAATAAATGCAGAAATACTAAATACCCAAAGCAAAATAACGGGTTGAAATAAATTAATTTTTTGTTTTATTGAAACAATGATCATCGCTGTCATGGTGCCAACAAAAGTCACTATCATACAGGGAATAAAAACATCAGTAGGGTCAGATGCATTTTGTGCAGCCCGTACTGCAATTACACTAACCGGTATTAAATTTAATCCTGCGGCATGTAAACATAAAAACATGATCTGCGAATTTGAAGCCACATCTTTATTGGTATTTAATTCCTGCAGACTGTCCATTGCTTTTAATCCAAAAGGTGTGGCTGCATTATCAAGCCCCAAAAGGTTAGCAGAAAAATTCAATATCATATGGCCCATAGAAGGGTGGCCTTTAGGAATTTCTGGAAAAAGTTTTGAAAAGAATGGCCCTACAATACGTGACAATAACCGGATACCGCCTGCCTTTTCAGCAATATTCATAAACCCGATAAACAATGCTAAAATGCCTATCAATTTTAAACAAATTTCTACAGCTACCCAGCAAGTTTCAATAATACCATCCACTGCTTTTTGCCTTCTGCCCAAAATATAATCGTAAGACACCGCTCTTACTGAAGAAAAACTTTTTTGCAGTTTTAATACGGTATCAGCCTGCACATTTTCTGCCACTACATATTTTGTATCCTTGTCAATGGCAGTTTGCACCACATACCCATAACTTTTCATCTCCTTTGCTAATCCTGCAACCTTTGCGCTATCTCCCAGGGCAACAAATTTAAATTCATCTTTACTGGTACCTGTAACCATGCGGCCAAAAATATCGTCTCTGCTGTTGTTGAAAAAGAAGTGATAGCCTGCAACAAAAATTGCAATTATTATAAAAGCACTCCATATTCTGCTTAAAGCCATAGGTTGATTTTAGATTTATGATTTTGTGGATTACATGCTGTCAATCAGCTATGAAAATAGTATTTTATTACCAATTAAATATCTAAAGCTAAACCTTACCTTTGCGTCCGATTTTATAAAGGTTACAATTGCAATATGAAGTAACACTTTAGTAAAATCGGCAATCGCAAATCTAAAATCATAAATCGAACATGGCATTACAGGCAGGCATCGTGGGTTTACCCAATGTAGGAAAATCAACTTTATTCAACGCAGTTAGCAACAGCGCCAAAGCACAGGCAAGCAATTACCGCTTTTGCACTATTGAACCCAATACCGGTTTGGTAAATGTGCCAGATCCAAGATTAGATAAACTGGCGGAGCTGGTAGTACCCGACAGGATCGTTCCTACACAAATTGAAATTGTAGATATTGCCGGTCTTGTACGTGGCGCCAGCAAAGGCGAAGGATTGGGCAATAAATTTTTAGCCAATATTCGTGAAGTGGATGCCATCATTCATGTAATTCGTTGTTTTGAAGATGAAAATATTTTACGTGATGAAGGACCTATTAATCCTGTAAGCGATAAAGAAATTATTGAAACCGAACTGCAGTTGAAAGATTTGGAAAGTGTAGAAAAGAAAATGCAGCGTACAGAAAAATTAGCCAAGACGGATGCAAAAATGAAAGCCGAACTGGACATTTTAATTAAATGCAAAGCTCATTTAGACAGCGGGAAAAATATTATTACCCTTGGTTTAAGTAAAGAAGATAAAGTGGCTATTGCCGATTTATTTTTATTAACTGATAAACACATTTTATATGTAGCTAATGTTGATGAAGCCAGCATGCATACCGGTAATAAATTTTCTGCAGCATTGATTGAAGCAGTAAAAAATGAAGGCAATGAAGTGATAATAATGACCAATGCCATTGAAGCACAAATTGCAGAGTTTGAAAATGCTGATGATAAAGCCATGTTTATGGAAGAATATAAAATGGTGGAGCCTGCACTCGATCGCTTAATTCACTCTACTTATAAATTATTAAACCTCTCCACTTATTTTACTGCAGGCGTACAGGAAGTAAGGGCATGGACAATTCATCATGGCTGGAAAGCACCACAGGCCGCCAGTGTAATACATACCGATTTTGAAAAAGGTTTTATTAAAGCTGAGGTAATTGCTTACGATGATTTTATTAATTACAAAAGCGAAGCTGCCTGCCGTGAAAATGGAAAGTTAAGAATTGAAGGCAAAGAATATATCGTTAAAGATGGCGATGTAATGCACTTCAGGTTTAATGTGTAGTGATTAAATACCAGAACGTGTTTATTAAAAAATATTTAAGATTCGCTTTTTGTCAATGTTTCGACAAGCTCAACATGACAAAAAGCTGTCAGTCTGAGCTTGTCGAAGACGGCTTCTAAAAGAGCTTTTATTTTTCAAATACTTCGTAACCCCAGGGTTGCATTTCAAAAGATTTTACTACAGTAAAATCTTTTTCTTTTTTATTAAATACATTTGTATATTTTCCTGTAAGATTTGTATCATTAGTATTGAAGCTAATTTTTTCTTTGCTAAAATTTATCAGCACCAGCACTTCGCTGTTGCCATTTTTTCTTATAAAAGCTAATATATTTTTATCCGCAGTTGTGCTGAGCAAATGTGTAGTTACTGCAGCATCGCCTGCTCTTAAAGCTGCATTATTTTTCTTGAGCGATAACAGCGTTTTATAAAAATCATGTAACTCGTATTTGCCACTCCACTCAATCGGATCTTTGTCAAAAAATTTTAAGCGTTTCATGTTAGGTAATTCCTGTCCGCTGTAAATCATGGGCATACCATTCCAGGTAAAACTAAATACCGCCAGGGCTTTGGCCATAGCACCATACTTTTCATATTCAGATCCGTTCCAGCTGTTCTCGTCGTGGTTGGTGGTAAACCAAAGCGGAATACCTGTTGCGCCGCAAACAGTATTGTATTGCTGCAAAACACTATCTAAAATATTTTTATCCTGATTTTTTTTATAAAAATCCTCTGTCTTATGCATCCATGCCCAGGTGTAGCAGGCATCAAAGGCTTTAAAATAATCGGCATGTTCTACAGGGTCGCTTTCGGCTAACCAGAAAAGTGTTTTTGTTTTTTCCAATTCCGTTCTTGCCTCTAACCAAAAATCAAGCTCCACCCAAAAAGCTAAATCACATCTGTAGCCATCAATATCACATTCGGTAATCCAGTACCTCATAGCATCAATCATTGCTTTGCGTAAATCAGGATTTTTAAAATCCAGTTCAATAATATCATCCATACCACTGGCAATTTTAAAATCGTTGGTGGCGCTGTCTTTTTCAAAATATTCAGGATGCGTTTTTGTCCACACATGATCCCAACCGGTATGGTTAGCCACCCAATCAATAATTACTTTAAAACCCATGGCATGAGCTTCCTTTACTAAATTTTTAAAATCCTGTAAATTGCCAAATTCGGGATTAATCGAAGTGTAATCGCTGCAGGCATAATAACTGCCCATCGTTCCTTTCATCTTTTTTTGTGCAATAGGCGTTATGGGCATAAACCATAAAGTTTCCACCCCCATTTCTTTTAACCTTGGCAACTCTTTTGCAAAAGCGTTAAAGGTTCCTTCTTTGGTGTATTGACGAAGGTTTACTTCGTAAACATTGGTGTTGTTTATCCAGGCAGCTTTTTTATATTCGGTAGTTGTCATGGTATTTTTTTCTTTGTTTGAATTTGTATTTACCTGGTTATTACATGCTGCAATTATTAAAAGCGCAGTAAATAGCGAAATTATCTTTTTCATTGTGCAGGCAAATTTATTTTATCAAATGTAAGAAGGGAATTTTGAATAATTACAAATGCCCGAAAACAGTTGCAACATTGTACCTTTGCAACTGTTATTTTTTAGCATGAAACAATTTAATGTTCCCATCATTTATCGCAGCCCGTTAATTGCTGCCATAAAAAATAAGCGCAAGCAGCAGGATAAAATGAAAAAAGATTTTACCCCTGCCCTGCTTGATTTTGGTGCTGTACAAATTTATCTTGCCCGCCATTTTGGTTTTTGTTACGGAGTAGAAAATGCTATCGATATTGCTTTCAGGACCATTGAAGAAAACCCCGGCAAGCGTATTTTTTTATTAAGCGAAATGATCCACAATCCGCAGGTAAATGCAGATTTATTACAAAGAGGTGTAACGTTTTTACAGGATACTTACGGCAAACAAATAATTCCGTACGAATCACTTACCAAAGATGATGTGGTAATTATTCCTGCATTTGGCACGACACTAGCTATTGAAGAAAAATTAAATGCTATTGGTATTCCCACAAAAAAATATAATACCACCTGCCCATTTGTAGAAAAAGTTTGGAACCGCAGCGAACAGATCGCTAAAAAAAATTACACTGTTGTAGTGCATGGTAAACCTACTCATGAAGAAACAAGGGCCACTTTTTCTCATGCTGCACATCATACCCCAACAGTAGTAGTAAATAATATGCTGGAAGCAATTGTATTAAGCGAATACATTACCGGCGAAAAAGAAGCAGATAATTTTTACACAGAATTTGAAGGCCGGTATTCTAAAGGGTTTGATGCTGCAAAAGACCTGCAACGGATTGGTGTGGTTAACCAAACTACCATGCTGGCCAGTGATACACAGGCCATCTCCGATTTTTTAAAAGAAGTAATGATTAAAAAATATGGCTTAACTCCTGAAAATACTGAGGAGCATTTTGCTGATACCAGGGATACTTTATGTTATGCTACCAACGATAATCAAAGTGCGGTGTACGGTTTATTAGAAACCCCTGCAGATTTAGCCATCGTGGTTGGAGGATACAACAGCAGCAATACCTCTCACTTAGTAGAACTTTGCGAAGAAAAACTTCCCACTTATTTTATCAGCAGTGAAGAAAAAATAATTTCATCTGCTGCAATACAGCATTTTAATTTTCATACCAAAGAAGAATTAACTACCGCCAATTTTTTACCCGAAAAAGAACCTGTAAAAATATTAATTACGAGTGGCGCCAGCTGCCCCGATACGATGGTAGAAGCGGTGATTGAAAAATTGGTTTCTTTTTTTAAGGTAAATACTTCTGTTGAGGATTTAACGCTTTCCTTCCAGGATGCAGGGTAATATTGTTCAGATATGCTGCCTGGTTAATTGTAAAGCAATATCTAATTGTTCAAACTCCGTTAAATTGGTATTATCTATTTCCACAGCATCTGCCGCTTTTCGTAACGGGCTTACTTCCCGGTGAGAGTCAATATAATCCCTCGTTTCAAGATTATTTTTTACTTCTTCGATAGTGGTGTTGGGATTTTTTTCAAACATTTCCCTAAATCTTCTTTCTACTCTAACAGCAATATCGGCAGTCATAAATATTTTTAATTCGGCGTTCGGAAAAACGGTTGTACCAATATCTCTGCCATCCATTACCACAGCTTTTTTCTCTCCCATTTTTTGCTGCTGTGCCACAGCGTAAGTCCTTACTTCTTTTATTGCAGCCACTTCGCTTACTTTTTCGGCTATTACCAAATCCCTTATTACATACTCTACATTTTCGCCATTTAAAATAATTTCGCTCTGCTGTGATTTTTTATTAAATTCAAATTCAATATTGATATTTTTTAAAGCTTCTTCCACTTCTTTCGTATCCGTCCAGTCAATATGGTTTCTTAAAAAATATAAAGTGATTGCCCGGTACATGGCGCCGCTGTCTATATAAACATAGCCCAATACTTTTGCCAGTTGTTTTGCTAATGTACTTTTGCCGCATGATGACCAGCCATCTATTGTAACAATAATTTTTTTGTTTGCCATAATACTGCAAAAATGCTTTAAAAATCGGCCAATTCAAAATTCCGTGTATAAAAAAAGCCATCCTTTTACAGATGGCTTAAAAATTATCGTTATTAAAAAATTATGCTTCGGATTGTTTTTCTTTTTTTATTTCCTCTTCCTTTAAAGTAAACTTTATTTTTTCAGTTTCTTTATCCAAAGTTGCAATCAAAGTATCACCGCTCTTTACATGCATATTTAATATTTCTTCTGCTAAAGGATCTTCTAAATATTTTTGAATAGCCCTGTGCAAGGGCCTTGCGCCAAACTGTGCATCGTAACCTTTATCGGCAATAAACTCTTTTGCTTCCAGCGATAACTCCATCGAAAAGCCGAGATTGGTTAACCGTTTCATTACCCCTTTCATCAAAATATCAATGATCTGAAAAATATTTTCTTTGGTTAATGAGTTAAACACCACCACATCGTCAATCCTGTTTAAAAATTCAGGACTGAAAGTACGCTTCAATGCTTTTTCAATTACCGCTTTATTATTTTCATCTGCATTGTCCATACGGGTTGCTGTTGCAAAACCAACACCATCACCAAAATCTTTTAACTGCCTTGCACCAATATTAGATGTCATTACAATCAGCGTATTTTTAAAATCAACTTTACGGCCCATGCCATCAGTTAACTGACCATCATCCAGCACCTGCAATAAAATATTATAAATATCCGGATGCGCTTTTTCTATCTCATCTAAAAGAATAACAGAGTATGGTTTACGCCTTACCCTTTCTGTTAGTTGTCCGCCTTCTTCATATCCAACATAGCCCGGAGGTGCGCCAATTAAACGGCTCACCGTAAATTTTTCCATGTACTCACTCATGTCAATCCTAATTAAAGAATCTTCACTGTCGAACATATGTTTTGCCAATGCCCTGGCCAATTCCGTTTTTCCTACACCGGTAGGGCCCAGAAAAATAAATGTGCCAATTGGTTTTTTAGGATCTTTTAAACCCACCCTGTTGCGCTGTATTGCTTTTACCACTTTTGAAATAGCATCCTGCTGACCAACTACTGCTCCCTGTAAATCATCGGCCATGCGGCGCAACTTTTCTGTTTCGGCCTGCACCATACGTTTTACGGGAATGCCAGTCATCATGTGTACCACTTCAGCAATATCTTCTTCGTCAATAGGAAAACGCTTGTGTTTGCTTTCCTCTTCCCAATTATTTTTTGCAGCTTCTAATTCTTCCTGCAATCTTTTTTCTGTATCTCTTAAAGATGCTGCTTCTTCAAAACGCTGGCTTTTTACCACTTTATTTTTTTCCAGCTTAATATCTTCGATCTTTTTTTCCAGTTCAATTATTTCGGCAGGAACGTTAATATTTTTTATGTGCTTTCTTGCGCCAACTTCATCCAAAACATCAATGGCTTTGTCGGGCAGTAAACGGTCGGTCATATACCTGTCGCTTAATTTTACACAGGCATCAATAGCTTCCTGGCTGTAAGAAACATTATGGTAATCTTCGTACTTACTTTTTATGTTATTTAAAATTTGTATGGTTTCATCAACCGAAGGCTGCTCTACCAATACTTTTTGAAAACGACGGTCTAATGCACCATCTTTTTCAATATGCATCCTGTATTCATCTAAAGTTGAAGCTCCAATACATTGCAATTCTCCCCTTGCCAAAGCCGGTTTAAAAATATTGCTGGCATCTAAAGAACCACTGGCACCACCTGCGCCAACAATAGTATGTATCTCATCAATAAATAAAATTACATCCCTGTTTTTTTCCAGCTCATTCATTATAGCTTTCATTCTTTCTTCAAACTGGCCACGGTATTTTGTACCGGCAACAAGCGCTGCCAAATCTAAACTCACCACTCTTTTATCAAACAAAACCCTGCTTACTTTGCGTTGTACAATGCGTAAGGCCAAACCTTCTACAATAGCAGTTTTACCCACTCCGGGTTCGCCAATTAAAATGGGATTGTTCTTTTTGCGGCGTGATAATATTTGTGATACCCTTTCAATTTCAATTTCTCTGCCCACTATTGGATCAAGTGAACCGCCTTCTGCCAACCTTGTTATATCTCTTCCAAAATTATCTAATACCGGTGTTTTTGTTTTGGGTTGATTAGCTGCAGCGCCCCGCTGGCCTTTTGAGCCCTGGCTGCCGTACTGCTTTTTTTCTTCATCAAAATCATCTTCTCCTTCATCGCTAAACTCGGCCGATGGCGGCGTGCTGGTTACAAAACCCAGTTCGTTTTTAAAAACATCGTAGTCCACATCAAACTGATTTAAAATTTGTGTGGCAATATTTTCTTTATTTTTTAAGATGGAAAGCATCAGGTGCTCACTTTCTACCAATGCACTTTTTTGCGCTTTGGCTTCCAGTACCGTAATGCGAATTACCTTTTCGGCCTGCTTGGTTAGCGGCAGCGAATTAATATTGGCAATATTTTTACCTGTTTTGTCTTTCACCGCCATCTCAATTTCTTTGCGTAATTCAAACAGGTCTATATTGAGGGATTTAAGCGTTTTTATGGCTGTATTTTCCCCATCCCTTATTAATCCTAAAACCAAATGCTCCGTACCAATAAAATCATTGCCCAATCTTAGTGCTTCCTCACGGCTGTAGGAAATTATTTCTTTTACCTGTGCCGAAAAATTGTTGTCCATTTGCTTATTGATTTAGCTTGTACAATAATAACGATTATTTTGAAGAATAGGTTTAGCGAAAAGCGGAAATGTTAATATGTTTAAAAGTTAAAACAGCGATTTACGATCTCTTTTTTGCATCCCACTAATTTAACGAAATAATTTTATTTAAATTTTGCTTTACTTTACAAAAGATAATTATAACCCTAAATTATTATTCTCTGCTGATGAATGTCAAAATAGATACCAAAGAAAAATTCAC
>NZ_JANPCM010000534.1:0-7653 GCF_031430955.1 Ferruginibacter sp. | reverse complement strand
ATCGCACATGGGAATGTAAATACAATCTTTACAGGCAACAAGGCCGCTACCCGACCCGCCGCCACCCGTACTTTTTTCCAGGCTAACTTCTTTCTGGCAACTGCATAAAAAAATGGTAATAATTAAAAGAGAAAAAATACTTGTTTTCATGTAAAGACTTTTAGTTTTTGATATCGCCCTGGCTCCAATATGCCTTTTAATGGCATCGTAGTATGCAGAAAGTGTTTAAAATTAGGTTGCTTCTAGTTATTTTACCTGCTTTTTTATAAAACATTTTTGAGATGCTTATTTTAAAATGCAGATAACTTATTTTTACAATGCCTGTACAAATATAATATTTAAACAAATGAAAAGAGAACTAACTTCCTGGTTTAGCCCCGCCTTACAAAAAGAAATGCCCATTGCCACTTATGGCGATTATGGTTTTGCTTTATTGCTGATACCCACTGCCGCTGCTGATTATTTAGAATACGAACGCTTTCAGCTGATGGATACATTGACGCCATATATAAACGCCGGAAAATTAAAAGTATTTTCTGTAAACAGTATTAATAATGAAAGCTGGCTGAATAACGACATGCTGGGTGAGCATAAAGCCATTCGCCACAACCAGTTTAACCATTATATTTATAACGAAGTAATTCCGTTTATAAAAAACAGCACTTCAAACGAAACACCCATTATTACCTGCGGTGCATCTTTTGGCGCATTGCACAGCATGAACCTTTTTTTAAAACGTCCCGATTTAATTAATGGTGTAATTGCCATGAGCGGCGTGTACGATCTTACAGAATACACCAAAGGTTTTTATGATGAGCAGGTATATTTTAATTCACCATCACATTACATTCCCAACCTAACCGATCACGGAGTTTTGGAACAGATACGCAGCAGCAATCATATTCATATACTCACCGGCAGCGGCGATTATGAAGACCCGGATGCATCGGGCAAATTCGCTTCGGTTTTATACGGCAAGGGCATTAATTACGAACTGGATGTGTGGGGCAGAGAATGGAAACACGACTGGCCAACCTGGCGGGCAATGTTACCGGCTTACTTAGAAACCCGGTTTTAATTTTTCCACATATGCAATAAAAAAGGCTCTTTTTCAGTTATCCTACCTGTTAAACCTGATAATAATCCTGATAAATGAAAAAACCTTTACTCCTGTTTGCAATAAAATGCTGTGTTATCATTTATTTTGCCGCCTGCACCAGCATTGATAAATTAGCAGTTTCCGAATCAATAACGCCTTTAGTAACCAAAGGCACCTGGAAGGTGAATTGCTTTAGCAATATCAACACTGATAACACCTGCGACTTTAAAGATTATACTTTTACTTTTAATACAGCCGGCGGCGTAACTGCTGTAAAAAATGGCGTTATTTTTACCGGTCACTGGATAGAAGATAATATCTCTAAAAAAATTACCATTCATTTTAAAAATTCTAATGCCGTACTAAATGGCTTAAATAAATACTGGGACATTACTTCCATTACCAACGATGGAATAAGCTTTGAAAAAACCAGCGAAAGGAACACCGAAAAATTTTACATCACCGCATTATAAAAATAGTTTTCTTACTAACCCAATGGCCGCTTTGTAATGAGGCGGCTTTTTTATTTTTTAGCCTGGCAGTATTTCTTTGTTCAAGTTCAGTGGCGTCGCACTCTTGTACTGCTAATCTTTATTGAACTTTTATTGCAGCGTATTATCCAAGCGATCGTGTAAATTTCTTTTAAAAAAATATCTAATAACAATCAGCCATTAAATCTACCCTAATAAAATCCGTCAGGTTGAGCTTGTCGAAACCGGGCCATTTGGAAAAGAGCCTCGTTTATTTGTGAACCCGCCTTCCACAAGCTCAGGCTTACTGTATAATTTTAATGTCTAATCGGTATAATTGTCATCAGCGTAGAGAAATTATTATCTTTACCTCATGCAAAAAAAATTATTTTTATTAGATGCGTTTGCACTGGTATTCCGTGCCTATTATGCATTAATCCGTAATCCACGTATTACAAGTAAAGGAAGAAATACCAATGCACAATTTGGTTTTACCAATACATTAATTGATCTTATAAAAAACCAAAACCCTACACACATGGCCGTGTGTTTTGATACGCATGCACCCACAGAACGCCATACCGATTTTGCAGATTATAAAGCCAACCGGCAGGAAACTCCTGAAGATATTTTATCGGCTGTGCCGGATATAAAAAAAATTATTGAAGGTTTTAATATTCCTGTAATTGCCATTGATGGTTACGAAGCCGATGATGTAATTGGTGCATTGGCAAAGCAGGCGGAAAAAGAAGGCTACGAAGTTTTTATGGTAACGCCGGATAAAGATTACGGACAATTGGTAAGCGACAATATTAAAATTTATAAACCGCCTTACCAGGGTGGTACAATAGAAATAATGGGGCCAAAAGAAGTTTGTGCAAAATGGGGCATAAAAAACGTAAGCCAGGTAATTGATATTTTAGGATTGATGGGAGATGCGGTAGATAATATACCCGGTATAAAAGGTGTGGGAGAAAAAACTGCTGCAAAACTTTTAGCCGAATACGAAACCTTAGAAAATATTTTACACAATGCCGATAAAATAAAAGGTTCCATTGGCGAAAAAGTAAGGGCCGGAAAAGAACTGGCAGTGATGAGTAAAAAATTAGCGACCATTATTACCAACGTACCCACTGCAGAATTTCACGAAGAGAATTTCCGCATTAAAGAAATGAATAAAGAGGTATTGAAAGAAATTTTTGAAGAGCTGGAATTTAAAACTTTAGGCAAACGTGTTCTGGGTGATGATATAAATGTAACTGCCGAAGTATGGAACCATACCAACGCAGAAAAACCAAAAGTGCAAAAAGCACCAACAGCACAAATGGATTTATTTGGTAACGTTATTGAGCAGCCGCAGCAAACCCCGGCGGCGGCTTCAAGCCCCGACGGCGGTTTGGAAGAGAATTTGATGATTGCAGACAAAAACATTAACAACACTCTTCACCATTACATTCTTGCAAATACAGATGAACTGATAAACCAATTAACTACTACACTAATTAACGAAACAGAAATTTGTTTTGATACAGAAACCACCGGCATTGATGCCAACGATGCAGAGTTAGTGGGTTTAAGTTTTTCGATAAAACCAACCGAAGGTTATTATGTGCCCTGCCCTGCAGATAAAGAAGCCTGCATTAAATTATTAAACAACTTTAAAGAAATATTCAACAACACAAAAATTACATGGGTTGGGCAAAATTTAAAGTACGATATGCTGATGCTGAAATGGTACGGCTTTGAACTGGCAGGAAATATTTTTGATACCATGCTGGCACATTATGTAATTGAACCCGATGGTAAAAGAAATATGGATGCATTAAGTGCAAAGTATTTAGGTTACGAGCCGGTGCATATTGAGGAATTGATTGGCAAAAAAGGAAAAGGGCAAGGCACCATGAGAGATGTAGAAGCAGAAAAAATAAAAGACTATGCCGCAGAAGATGCAGACATTACTTTGCAGCTAAAAAATATTTTTCTCCCCCAGTTAAAAGAAAAAGAAGTAGAAAAAGTTTTTTATGAAGTGGAAAACCCATTGGTAAAAGTATTAACAGCCATGGAGTTTGAAGGTATAAGAATTGATGAAGGTTTTTTAAATGATTACAGCAAAGAATTAGAAAGAGAAGCAAAAATTGCAGAAGAAAGTGTGTACAAGCAAGCCGGTGTTCGTTTTAATTTGGCCAGCCCTAAGCAATTAGGCGAAGTACTATTTGATAAGTTACAATTAGATCCCAAAGCTAAAAAAACAAAAACCGGTCAGTATGCAACCGGCGAAGAGGTGTTATTAAAATTAGCAGCGCAAAATAAAATTGTAGATGATATTTTAATTTTCAGGGAATACACCAAATTAAAATCCACTTATGTAGATGCATTGCCGCTGATGATAAATAAAAAAACAGGAAGAGTACATACTTCGTACGCACAGGCAGTTGCTGTTACCGGAAGATTGAGCAGCAATAATCCCAACCTGCAAAATATTCCTGTACGTACCGACAGGGGAAGAGAAATTAGAAAAGCATTTATACCAAGAGATAAAGATCATGTGTTGATCTCTGCCGATTATTCTCAAATTGAATTACGCATTGTGGCTGCCATCAGCGGCGATGTAAATATGTGTGAGGCTTTTACAACAGGAAAAGATATTCATACCGCCACTGCTGCAAAAGTTTTTAATGTAGATGAAAAAGAAGTAACCAAAGAAATGCGTTACAAAGCCAAGAGTGTAAACTTTGGTATTATTTACGGTCAGGGTGCATTTGGCCTTGCAGAAAATTTAGGTATCAGCAGAACAGAGGCAAAAGAAATTATCGATAATTATAAAAAGCAATTCCCCAACATTCAAAAGTATATGGATGATACCATCAACTTTGCCAAAGAAAACGGTTATGTAGAAACTTTGATGGGCCGCAAGCGTTGGTTAAAAGATATTAACTCGGCTAACTTTACGGTACGTGGTTTTGCCGAACGTAATGCTATTAATTCTCCTATACAAGGCAGTGCTGCTGATATGATAAAAATGGCGATGATAAAAATTCATGAAGAATTCAACAAACAAAATTTTAAAAGTAAAATGTTATTGCAGGTGCATGATGAATTGGTGTTTGATGCACACCGCAGCGAAATTGAAATTATTAAACCGGTAATTTTAAATTGTATGCAAACGGCGCTGGCTTTGCCTAATGGTGTGCCTACGGATGCGGAAATTGGAATGGGTGAGAATTGGTTAGAGGCACATTAGAATTTTATTGGTGAAGTAAGCCAATAAAATTTACTCCACTATTTTTATCCTGTATCTTATTGCTTTATTGTAATCAAAAAGCAGTTCAATATAATACAGAGATTTTTCGTTAACTACATAATCAAATGTATAGGTATCCCCGCTTTTTTTAAAAGGAATATAAACCTGTCTCTTTAGTGCCAGTGTATCCAGCATCATCTTCCTGGATTTTTCATCCTTATACCAAAGCGATGGATTTCTAAAAGTATTTGAATTAATTTGCAGTTGAGTAATATTTTTTTTATACCTAAAATTGAAATGAATTGTATCCCCCTTTTTTAATTGCAACACTCCGCTATCAGGTTTTTCATCATAAATATTTTCCAGTATTTGCGTAGTATAATAAAAAGGTTTATTAAAAAAAATCTGCTTCACAAAAGCTGGTTTCTCCATCCATTTACTATTGTCAGGGTAATGGTTTCTTGCCAGTCTCGAATATGGTGTTAGCCAATAATAATTTCCATATCCCTTCTGGTATTTTAATAGCTTTCCGGTTTCTTCATCTTCAGGACATCCGCCTGCAGCCCATGTTGGATCTAAATAGTACCATACGCTATCAATCATAACCGCATTCCATGCATGGTTAACGCTTAATGGGTTGCCCACGTGGTAGGGCTTATTTTTAACATAACCTTCAATAATTTCACATTTAATATTATTCAAATCACAAAGCCTTTTAAAAAGTTCAGCATAGCCGCCGCAAATTCCCTTTTTCTTTTTTAAAACAGCTTTAATATACTGTTCCTTCCACTCCGCAATTCTTTGAGAACAATCAACCACAGATTCACAATGTGGTTTTTTTATTGCTTTACCCTTGTTGATAAACTTATAATCGTAGGCTATGTTTTCTGTTATCCACCTGAAAATTGCTCTAACCTTGTAAATGTTGTCTGTGTATGGTTTTGTAAGATCCTGTGAAAGTTTTATTATATCCTTCTCATATTTCACAGTCTTAATAAAGCTATCTATAGTTTGAAAATCATAAGCATCAAATTTATTTTGCGCTTTTGAAGTAACACCTGTTATCAGCAGAAAAATAAAAAGGGTGATTTTGTTGTTCATTTTTATAAAACGGATAGTAAAATAAACAATGAATATAAAATTAAATCTTGAAAGCTGATTTAAAGAACTCCGGCCACAGGCTTAAAGTAAAGTTGATAATGCTTTGTTTTTGCATGCTCTCGTCGGTTATGCTGTATTTTTGTAACCTAATAAATGCATAAAATGAACCCCACATTAATTTACTGCTACGATGCTTACTGCGGCTGGTGTTATGGCTTTAGCCCGGTAATAAAAAAAATTGCAGAAGAATATAAAGATAAATTAGAGTTTGAAGTATTAAGCGGCGGCATGGTTATTAGCGAAGAAGCAAAACCTATCAGCGTTACCGCAGGTTATATACAACAGGCCTGTAAAGTAGTGGAAGAACATACCGGAATAAAATTTGGCAGCGATTATTTGTGGCATATTAATAATCCTGATTTAAGCGATTGGTATCCGTCGAGTGAAAAGCCTGCCATTGCCCTATGCATTTTTAAAGAATTTTATCCTGAGCGGCAAATTGAATTTGCTGCCGATCTGCAATATGCTTTGCATTACGAGGGCAGGGATTTATGCGATGATGAAGCCTACACCCATTTGTTAGAAAAATATTCTATTGTACCCGAAACTTTTTACACAAAACTAAAAAGTGAGCAATATAAAGAAATGGCTTATTACGAATTTGCCTTGTGCAAACAATTAAATGTGGATAGTTTTCCGCAGGTGTTAATACAACTGAGCGAAAATAAATTTTATCTTTTGGCAAAAGGTTTTACAGCTTATGAAGATTTGAAAGAAAGGATTGAAAGGGTGATAAAAGAAAGTGTAAATAAATCCCTTGGCGGAGTTATTTGAAAATTGATTTTTTGAAAGGCCCAGCGGGCCAAAATGTTAGTAGAAAATAAAATAGATCACACCATTTCAGCTCCATCGGAGCGGTATGTTTTATATTTCGCTCCGATGGAGCTTTAAAAGCATAATAAAACCGGCTTTCTACTAACATTTCGCCTCTCTGAGGCTAAGTAAATTAACTCCGCCAACGGGATAAATAAATAAAAATCTATGGGCTTATTTATTCATTACAGCGGAAGTATTAAAGAAGAAAAACTTATTGCACCAATGGTTGCAGAGGTAGAAGACATTTGCAAGTCGATGGGATGGGAGTATCATATATGGCAACAAAAAGAATTTGCAGCGGTAAAAAATGACATTGATTACACACCGGAACATTTTAATGGCATCAGCTTTAATGTAAAAGGTTGCGAAATGATAAGCCTTTGTTTTTTGCCCAACAAAAGAATGAGCAGTTTAATTAACTTAATGGCAAAGGATGTATATGATGAGGTGGAATGGATTTATTCGGTAAGTGTTAAAACACAATTTGCCGGCCCCGATGCACATATTGCCATTATAAAATTATTGCGCTATATCAGCAATAAATATTTAGACAACTTTAAAATGGATGATGAGGGATATTACTGGGAAACTAATGATGAACAAAAATTATTAAGCCAGTTTAAAATTTACAATTTTATACTGGATGAGTTTGCAAAAGGTTTAGAAGGTATGGAAGCTGTACCGGGGGAAGCGCCAATGTCACTGGCGGAAAGGATGGAAAAAGTATTCGCCGAAATTCATAAAAAATTAAACCCATAAAAAATAATCTTCTTACTTATAAATAAACGGTCTGTACTGTTGCCCAATGGTATGCCTTTGAACCGAGCGTGGCAACGATGATGCCATGAAAATATAAAGTTGGTAAC
>NZ_JANPCM010000533.1:0-1682 GCF_031430955.1 Ferruginibacter sp. | reverse complement strand
TGCTTTTGCATTATTTTAATTTTTAGAAAATTATAACTCTTCTTTTGAAAGAATAATTTCCGACACTCCCCTGCCCTGCGGCACCATCGGAAATACATTATTCTCTTTACCTACCATTACTTCCAATAAATAACTACCATTATGATCTAACATTGTTTTTAATGCATCTTTTAACTTTGCTCTATCAGTTACTTTCTGTCCGTCAATGTAATACCCTTTTGCCACGGCCACAAAATCCGGGCTGGTAATATCAACAAACGAATATCTTTTTTCGTGAAATAATTGTTGCCACTGGCGTACCATTCCTAAAAACTGATTGTTTAGAATAATTATTTTTACAGCAGTTTTAAATTGCATGATTGTACCCAATTCCTGGATGGTCATTTGAATACCACCATCGCCTGCAATGGCAATAACTGTTCTTTCCGGCGCACCATATTTTGCACCAATTGCAGTGGGCAATGCAAAACCCATAGTACCTAATCCACCGCTGGTAATATTGCTTTTACTGTGATTGTATTTTGCATAACGGCAGGCTACCATCTGGTGCTGGCCAACATCGGTTACAATAACTGCATCGCCATTGGTTAATTCATTTAATAGATTAATAACTTCACCCATGGTCAACTCATCAGTAACCGGATTCAATTCATCGTTGATACATTTTTCTTCTTCCTTCTTTTTATATTCATTGAATTTATTTAGCCATGCTGTATGCGTTTTTTGTTGTACCAATGCAGTAAGCATGGGTAAAGTTTCTTTACAATCGCCCCAAACAGGTACAGTTGTTTTTACATTTTTATCAATCTCTGACGGATCAATATCTAAATGAATAACTTTTGCCTGCTTGGCATATTTATCTAAGCGGCCGGTTACACGATCATCGAAACGCATGCCGATTGCAATCAACACATCGCACTCATTAGTTAAAACATTAGGCCCGTAATTACCATGCATACCTAACATACCAACTGCTAAAGGATGATAAGTAGGAATAGCACTCATACCCATAATTGTCCACGCAGAAGGAATTCCTGATTTCTCAATAAAATTTATAAATTCATTTTCTGCTTTACCTAAAATAACACCTTGTCCAAAAATTACAAATGGCCTTTCTGCTTTATTAATTAATTCAGCAGCCTGTTCAATATATTCTTTGCGTACAATAGGTGCAGGACGATAGCTGCGGATATGATCGCATTTTTTATAGCCTTCGTAATCGAATTTTTGTAACTGTGCGTTTTTAGTAATGTCAATTAACACAGGTCCCGGCCTTCCGCTACCTGCAATGTAAAAGGCTTTGGCTAATACCGCAGGAATTTCTGTAGCATCTGTTACCTGGTAATTCCATTTGGTAACAGGTGTAGTTATATTTATCACATCTGTTTCCTGGAATGCATCGGTGCCTAACAAATGGGCAAACACCTGTCCGGTGATGCAAACAACTGGTGTACTGTCAATCATGGCATCAGCTAAACCAGTAACTAAATTTGTTGCGCCCGGGCCGCTTGTTGCAAACACCACACCCGTTTTTCCGCTCACTCTTGCGTAGCCCTGTGCGGCGTGTATGGCTCCCTGTTCGTGACGAACTAAAATATGTTCCAGCTTTTCTTTATAATCATACAATGCATCATAAATAGGCATAATGGCACCACCGGGATAGCCAAAAATTGTTTCTACGC
>NZ_JANPCM010000532.1:0-4491 GCF_031430955.1 Ferruginibacter sp. | reverse complement strand
GTAATTGAACCGCCACCTCTTACTCTTATAATGATATCTGCACCCGGCGCACCTTCCGATGCAATGGCCTGCACACCAGCTAATCTGCCCTGCAAAGCTTCTGCGGCAGAGGATAATGGAATATCTTTTAATTGTTTTGCACTTACAGAAGAAACTGTACCAGTTAAATCTTTTCGCTTAATGGTAGCGTACCCAACAACCACAACATCTTCCTGAGTAATAGCCTCTTTAATTAATTGAACAGCTACTGCATCGTTGCCGGTAACCGTTACAATTTTAGATGCATAACCAACCGAAGAAACTACAAGATCAACTAAACCCGGAGCAACAACTGTAATAGAAAAATTCCCCTCTTTATCTGTTTGAGTTCCTTTTTTTGCATTTTTTGCAATTATGTTAACGCCGGTAAGAGGTGCCCCGTTTTCATCCGTTACTTTACCCTTAATGGTTTTGTTTTGGGCTGATGCAATGAAAGGAAAAATAAAAAAAATAGTGATAAGAAATAAAAACTTGTTCATATAGCAGTATTTAGTTTGTATAAATAAAAGCAGTGTTTTTTAGAAGGAAAAAATTAAGACCACTGCAGCAATCAATGCCCAATGTTAAAACTTTTTTTACAGCAATGAATTGGCGCACCATACTATATTTACGCAAACGTTCCCGATAACGATGACACATTATTTTATCCTCTTAAAATGCCTTAACTTCAATAAAAAAAGGTGCTTTATATCATTAATATTTTACAATGAAGTTTGAACCGGTTACCATAAAAGATATTGGAAAAGCATTGGGATTATCTACATCAACTGTTAGCAGGGCTTTACGTGGCAGTTACGAGATAAGTTCGGAAACAAAAAAATTAGTGCTGGAATATGCAGAAAAAATTAATTACCGCCCCAACCCTATTGCATTAAGTTTAAAAGAACGGCGCAATCATTCGCTGGGCATTATTGTTTGCGAAATTGCCAACAACTTTTTTTCGCAGGCCATTAACGGTATTGAATCTATTGCCTACAACCGGGGTTATCATGTTATCATTTCGCAAAGCCACGAATCTTTTGAAAGAGAATGTGTAATTGTTGATCACCTTGCCTCCAGATCGGTTGATGGGTTATTAGTTTCCGTATCAAGCGAAACACAGGATTATACCCACTTTAAACAATTGTACGAAAAAGGTTTACCCATTGTTTTTTTCGACCGTGTAGCCAACGAAATAATTACCCATAAAGTAATTGCCGATAATTTTAAAGGCGCTTACGATGCCACAGAACATTTAATAAAAAATGGTTTTAAAAGAATTGCACACATAACCAGTGCACCCTATTTGTCAATTTCGGAAGAACGTTTAAATGGTTATAAAGAAGCTTTACTAAAAAATAATATTGAGTACGATGAAAAATTAGTGCACTATTGTTATCATGGCGGTATGATTTATGATGAGGTGGAAAAGGCATTAAAAAAAATATTTGAATTAAAACAAAAAGCAGATGCATTGTTTACCGCCGGCGACAGAATTACCACCACCTGTATGCAGGCATTGCAAAAGTTAGATAAAAAAATTCCGGATGATATTGCGGTAATAGGTTTTACCAATACCAACGTAGCCGAACTGTTTAATCCATCACTTTCTGTTGTAAGGCAACCTGCATTTGAAATTGGCCAGGTGGCAACAGAATTATTAATAAGCATGATTGAAAGTAAAAGACCGGTTACAGAATTTCAATCGAAAGCGTTGCAGACGGAATTGATAATAAGAGATTCGTCTGCTGCAATTGCTAAAGCAAAAACCAATTCGTAATTTAATTCATTGAACATTCACCATTCACCACTCACCATTCACCAATGAAACTGCAATTTATTTCAGTTGGCAAAGCACATGAGCCTTATGTAAAAGATGGTGTGGAAATATTTACCAAACGCATCTGTCATTATTATACTGCCGAATGGCATATTATTGCTGCACCAAAAAACAGTGCGGCGTTAAGCGAAACAGATTTAAAGAAAAAAGAAGGCGAAGCCATTTTAAATCTTTTACAAAAAGATGACTATGTAGTTTTATTAGATGAAAGAGGCAAACAAATGAAAAGTGAAGAGCTGGCAAAATTTATAGAGCAGCGGGCAAATGAAAGTATAAAGAAAATGGTATTTTTAATTGGCGGCGCTTTTGGTATAAGCGATGATGTAATGAAAAGAGCCAATTATAAATGGAGTTTATCTAATTTAGTTTTTCCGCACCAGTTGGTTCGATTAATTTTGGCAGAGCAGGTGTACAGGGCATGTACAATAATTAAAAAAGAAAAATATCATCATCAATAAAATAAAATGGAAATAAACGTTACATTATTAATTATTGTTGCTACCGCAATAACTTCCTTTGCAGCATTTAACAACAGGGCTGTCATGGACAAATTAATTTTTTATCCACCAGCTGTAAGCCAAAGAAATGAGTGGTACAGGTTTTTTAGTTGTGGAATGATTCATGCTGACATTCCACATTTAATTTTCAATATGTATGCCTTATACCTTTTTGGAAGTGGCCAAAATTATATCAACGCAGAAGGGTTAAAAGATAATACCGGAGTTGAATGGTTTTTTGTTAAGGTATTTGGAATGGCAGGATATTTTTGGTATTTCACTATGTATGCTGCCGCAGTTGGAATTTGTCTGCTACCAACTTACAAAAAAAATAAAGATAATTACCATTACAGAAGCCTTGGTGCTTCGGGGGGTGTGGCTGCAGTTGTATTTGCGAAAATTGCTCTTGACCCTATCAATGGTATTGGCCTCATTCTAATACCTGTTTATCTTGCAGGATTTTTATTTGGTATTTTATATATTTTTATTTCTTATCAATTAGATAAAAGGCAGCAGGGAAATATCAACCATTCAGCTCATATCTGGGGTTCTTTTTTTGGCATAGTCTTTATAATAGCCTTATGCCAGCTTTCAGGAAAATATCCTCTATTGCCAGAACTTGTAGAAAAAATAAAAAATTTCAGATTAGATCAGATTATTACTTTTGGACGGGGCTAGTCTGCAACAACTCCATTGTTTTGTAAGTACTCTTCACTTACAAAATTCTTACTGCTTTGCTAAACTCTTGGAGGGTTTTCTAAAAAATTCCCGAAGTATTTAACCCAACCCTCCAAGAGTTAGTTAAGATAGATTTATGAATCGAATAAAGAAAAACTTATCTGCAACACCTCCTTTGTTTTATCCATAATCTTAAACCGGTCATCAATACGCATACCAATTACCCACAATATTTTTTTATTACTTTCTACTACCCACACTTTTTCTTTTTGTGTAAGCGATAATTTTTGATCGATAAAAAAACGGCTGAGCTTTTTCTTTTTCTGCATACCAAGCGGATAGAAATAATCGCCTTGTTTCCATTTGCGGAGTAATAGAGGAAATTTTATTTGAGAAAGATCAAGCTGTGCAGTTAATGGAGAATGGTTAATATTGAATGTTGAATATTTTTCAATCTGCAATTTTCCTTCAGTAAAAGTTATTTGTTTATCACTCTCTTCAATTAAAATATTTTGTGCTGTTGCAGTTTGGTTGGGAGAAATGATCAACCATTTCCTGTTTTTAATAATGCGATGAGAAGTTGACTGAATATATTTACCCGATTCACTTTGTAACAATGCCATAACTTCTTCGGATTGATGAGATGTAAAATTATAGTCTTTAATAATTTCATAAATAACAGTTGCCAAAGGTTTTGTTTTCTGTAATTTTAAAACTGGAATATGACTTTCATTTCCTTTTGTTTCCAGCAATTTACTTTTATGCAGCTCAATGGCCTGGTTGTATAATTGCTCTACTTCACCAAAACGGGTAATGTTTTTTAAAATATTTTCATCCGCTTCGGGAAAAACTTTTTTTACAGCGGGTATTAATTCATTACGAAAATAATTTCTTGTAAAATCATTTTGGTCATTGGTATAATCTTGTACAAATTCTAAATTATTTGTTGCAGCAAAAGCAAGCAACTCTTTTTTATTTGCAAAAAGTAAAGACCTTATAATTTTATTTTGTTTAGATAAAATACCATGTAAACCTTTAATGCCGGTGCCTCTAAAAAAATTCATCAGCACCGTTTCAATATTATCGTCTGCATGATGTGCAGTTAAAATATAATTAATACCGTTTTGTATTCTTATTTCTTCAAACCATTTGTACCGTAAGTTTCTTGCGGTTTCTTCAATCGATTTTTTTTCTAGTACTGCAATCGAATTGGTATCAAATTTCTCTACAAAAATTTCCACCCCATATTTTTCAGCTAATGCCCTCACAAATTTTTCGTCCCTCTCACTCTCTTCTCCTCTCAATTGAAAATTACAATGTGCAAATGCAAAATCATAGCCTGCCTGTTTGCATAATTCGCAAAGTACAATACTATCTACGCCGCCGCTTACAGCAAGCAATAGTTTATCTTTAGTTTGAAAAAGATGTTGCTGTTTAATGTACGCTTTAAATTTTTCC
>NZ_JANPCM010000531.1:0-4949 GCF_031430955.1 Ferruginibacter sp. | reverse complement strand
ATTTATAACTGGCTAAACTTTTAATAAAATCTTTATCAATTGCAGCAGATTTACTCATCAGCAATAACTGCATATTACTTTTCTGTCTTTTTTTAAAAAAAGAAAATGCTTTTAAAAGTGTAATTAAGTTGCTGCCGGTATTAACAGGGCCAGCGTATAAAAAATATTCCAGCCCTTCGGTATATTTTTCTTTAACGGCATCTTTTTGTTGCCAGGTTGATGGTTTAAAATTATTACTGGCGGAAGTGTATGCTACATCAATTTTATCAGATGCTATTTTGTATTTATTAATAATATCTTTTTTTAAAAATTCAGCTGTTGTTACAATAACTTTTGCTTTAGTTAAAAATTTTTCTGTATTTTTTTTATAGAAATTTAACCAACGCTTTGAAAAAAATTGCGGCAGTTGTAAAAAAGATAAATCATTTATAATTACGCATTGCGGAAGTTTGGTACGTAAAGAGCAATAACCACCTGTGCTTATAAAAATATCGGCCTTGTGTTTTTTTAATAAAGAAGGTATTTTATAATTAAGCCGGTATTGCAGCAACAACGGGTTTTTAATTTGGGGTCCGGTTATAACAGCAGTTATGTTTTTTGATGTAATATATTTTTCATCAAAATTATTATCAAAAAAATAGATGAAGTTGTGTTGGGGGTATTTTTTGGCTAATCTTGAAAAAATTTCAAAAATAAAATCACCATCATAGCAGGGGTAATTAGTATTTAAAAAATTTGCATTTACAGCAATGGTCATCGCAGCACTTTTACTTTTACTGTTTCAATCCTTGTATCGCTTACATTTAAAATATCAAATTCGTAGTGGCCAAAAATAATACGGTCTTTTTGTTTGGGTATGGTTTCGTGGTTTTGTATTATGTAACCCGAAAGTGTTTCTGCTCCTTCTTCATCCGGAAACTGCAATTTGTATTTTTCGGTAATGTAATCCAGCTCCAGCCTGCCGCTAAAAATAAATTCGTTGCCCGATAATTGTTTTTCTACAAACTCTTCAGTGTCATATTCATCACGGATGTCACCAAAAATTTCTTCCAGTATATCCTCCATAGTTACAATACCTGCGGTGCCGCCAAATTCGTCGATTACCCAGGCAATACTTTTTCTTTCTTTGCTGAATTTATTCATCAGGTCGGTAGCGCTCATACTTTTAGGCACCGTGGGTATGGGCAATAGTACTTCTTTTAACGTAGCAGGATTTTTAAAAAGGTCAAGCTGATGAACATAGCCCGTAATATTATCTATATTATTTTCGTACACCACCAGTTTGCTTAACTGGGTATGTATAAATTTATTTTTTACTTCCTCAATAGTTGTATTACTGTTTACGCCTTCAATCTCCCGGCGTGGTATAAGGCATTGGCCCAGTTTAACTTCACTTAATGATAAAGCATTTTCAAAAAGTTCTTTATTTATTTCATTGTTATCTTCTTCCTCGTGGCTTTTGCTTTGCTGCAGAAAATGTTCCAGATCCACTTTGCTGAATATTTCTTTTTTCTCGTTAAGCTTTACATCAAACAAATGCCTTAACATCCACTCTGCTGTATTTACAAAAAAAGCAGCAGTGGAAGATAACAACCAGTAAAAAAAACTTGCAATAAAACTTATAATACCCGAACTGAGTAATTCATTATTTCTTGCCCTGAAAAATGCTTTAAACATAAACTCTACAAAAAGCAGTATCAATGTAGAGATAACAGTTTCTACAAAAAGCTTGATGTATTTTACATATCCCGAGAGAGATGGAGAAAGTTGTGCAGCAATCCAATTCCATACCGGCGAAAGCATACTGCCAATAAGCAAACCATAAATAACTAAAACAATATTTACACCAACCAATGTAGTACCGATAAAACGTGTTGGCTTATCCGAATAAGCGCCCCAGATTTTGCCACTGTAAGTACCCTGTTTTCTGTTTAATTCAACAGATAATTTATTAGCAGATACAAATGCTATTTCTATACCGGAAAAAAAACCGATGAGTAACAATGAAGCGATAATTGCAATAAGGGCCATCCAATCCATACTATAAAAATAAAGAAGATTTTTTTAATGATGGGTTTAACTGCACTGTTTCGTAAAATATTAAAATTTACAGGTATTTACGGCATCATCCTGCATAGTGATTGCGTAGTGTTTTTACTATCGCACCGTTCAGGGTTATTGATACAGGCGGCTTCTATTACAAACTTGCAGTATAAATAAACTGCTTATGTATCAAACGATTCTTAAAAAGTACTTTTTACTTTTTATTATATTTTGTTGATAAAGCCAAAAACAATCATTTCGGCTTCTATGCAGGCTTTTTGCAGGTCATCGTTTACTACCACTTTATTAAAATGATCTTTAAAAGAAAGTTCGTAAGATGCTTTGTTTACCCTTGCGGCAATAGATTCTGCTGTTTCAGTACCACGGCTTTGTAAACGCTTTTTTAATTCGCTAACCGAAGGCGGGTCTATAAAAAGGCTTAAAGAAGTTTGGGGAAACTGCTGCTGTACATGAATGGCGCCTTTTACATCAATATCTAAAACCGGTATTTTATTTTGCTGCCATATTTTTTCTAACTCAGATTTTAAAGTGCCGTAATATTTTCCTTCGTACACCATTTCCCATTCTATAAATTCGTTGTGCTGAATTTTTTGTTTAAAATCATCCGTGCTTATAAAATGATAATCCACCCCATCTTTTTCGATACCTCTTGCCTGGCGTGTAGCCGCAGAAACTGAAAAAGCCAGTTGCGGAAAATGTTGCATCAGGTGTTTTGTAATAGAAGTTTTACCGGCACCGGAAGGGGCTGTAATGATGATGATTTTGTTTTGGTACAACGGCATAAGCAAAGAAAATGTTTATTTTTTTAATGAGGCCGAAAATGTAAGATTAACGGAACATTTGTTCCTGTACTCGTTAGTGTTAATTCAAATTCGGATAGGGAGGTTATTAAATAACTGTTTATAGAATTTTTTGTAATTGAAGTTAGGGTGAGTGTTTTTTCGTCAGGCGTTATTTCATAAGTGCCCTGTATAGTTGTTCTTTCGCCAATGCTGCATTGATAGGTATTGTTGCTGCTGAACGTCCAGCTTAATGCTTTAAGTGCTGCTTCGGTTTGTACTGCAATGGCAGAATCTTTGGGGTTGTTAAAACTTTTATCAATTGGAGCAAGGTTTTCTACCTGCACACAATCCCATTTTTTTGCAATAAGTTTTTGGGTTTTATTTTGGCAGGAGGAAACCAATAAGGAAATGGGCAATAAGCAATAAAAAAATTTTTTTAAATTGATATGCACTTTGTAGTTTTTTATTTTTATTAAACTCTTTTAATATCTGCCCCCAATTTTATTAATCTCTCGTCTATATTTTGATAACCCCTGTCTATTTGTTCAATATTTTGAATAGTGCTTTTACCCTGTGCACTTAATGCAGCAATAAGTAAAGCAACACCGGCACGAATATCGGGGCTGCTCATGGTAATGCCCCGCAATTGCTGTTCTCTTTCCAAACCAATTACCACGGCACGGTGAGGATCGCATAAAATAATTTGCGCCCCCATATCAATCAGTTTATCTACAAAAAATAAACGGCTCTCAAACATTTTTTGATGAATGAGCACACTGCCTTTTGCCTGTATGGCGGTTACTAAAACTATACTTAATAAATCGGGTGTAAAGCCCGGCCATGGATGATCGTAAATAGTCAGCACCCCGCCATCCATATACTTTTGTATCTCATAAATATCCTGCGAAGGGATATGAATATCATCGCCATTAAAATTTAACTGGATGCCGAGTTGTTGAAATTTTTCGGGGATAACGCCAAGGTGTTGTATGCCTGCATTTTTAATAGTGATATCACTTTGCGTCATAGCTGCAAGGCCAATAAAACTGCCCACTTCAATCATATCGGGTAACATGCTGTGTGTGGTGCCGCCTAATGCGTCCACGCCATCTATAACCAATAAATTACTGCCGATGCCTTTTATTTTTGCACCCATACTGTTGAGCATGCGGCAAAGCTGCTGCAGGTAAGGTTCGCAGGCTGCATTGTAAATTGATGTAGTGCCTTTTGCCAGAACGGCTGCCATTAAAATATTTGCAGTGCCGGTTACACTGGGTTCATCTAATTGTAATGAAGTACCTTTTAATTCATTTGCCTCCAAATGAAAAAATCCATCTTCATGGTAAGAAAATTTTGCACCCAGTTTTTCAAACCCAATGATATGAGTATCTAATCTTCTTCTGCCAATTTTATCGCCTCCGGGCTTGGGGATGTAGGCTTTTTTAAATCTTGAAAGCAGCGGGCCGGCAAGCATTACAGAGCCACGGAGTTTGCCACTTTTTTTATGATACGCTTCACTGTGTAAATATTCTACATCTACATTATCGGCCTGAAAAATACAGGTGTCCCGGCTCACCCTTTCCGTTTTTACATTCATCTCTCCCAATAGATCAATTAAAAGATTTACATCAATAATGTCGGGAATATTTTTAATAGTAACTTTTTCTGCCGTTAGTAATACTGCAGAGATAATTTGCAGTGCTTCGTTCTTTGCACCCTGAGGAGTAATTTCTCCAAAAAGTTTTTTGCCGCCTCTTACTTCAAATGATTGCATGCTATATTCTTTTATTACACGAATTAAAACGAATTACACGAATTTTCACCACTGAAAATAAAAATACCTGACTTTAAAATCAGGTACTATAATTAGTGTAATTCGTTTTAATTCGTGTAAGGGTTAATACCTCTTTTTAAAATTCCTGTTATTATTCCTGTTATCTCCACCACCACCTCTGTTATCTCTTCCACCGCCGCCTCTGTTATCTCTTCCACCACTACCACCACGGTTATCTCTTCCACCACCCGTGTTATTTCTTGCACCAAAATTTTTTCGGTAACCGTTAGTTCTTCCACCACCATAATCATCTTCGCTGCGGTTATCGG
>NZ_JANPCM010000530.1:0-5876 GCF_031430955.1 Ferruginibacter sp. | reverse complement strand
TGCCGCCATTATTTGGCGAAGGGTACAACAGTGTCAAGTTAGTTGCCAGTGGTAATTATAATTCGTTTACAGATAACACCACGCTGCTTACAAAGCTGGGTAATAACTGGGGTATAATTGTTTTTACTGCATTAATATTTTTATTAAAACCTATTGCTGCTGGTATTACCATTGGCAGCGGTGGTAATGGCGGCAACTTTGCGCCTTCGTTATTTAGTGGTGCCTACCTCGGTTTCTTTTTTAGTAAATTATTAAATAGTACACCATGGATAAAAATACCGGAAGGTAATTTTAGTTTGGTGGGCATGGCGGGTGTGCTGAGTGGCGTAATGTATTGTCCGCTTACGGCTATATTTTTAATTGCAGAAATTTCCAGCGGTTATGAATTATTTATTCCGCTGATGATCGTTTCTTCTATTTCTTTTTTTATTGTAAAGATGTATGAGCCCTTTTCGATGGAAACAAAAAAGCTGGCACTGGAAGGACAAATTTTTACGCAGAAAAAAGAAAAAAATATTCTTACCTCTATTAGTTTAGATGAAATGCTGCAGGATACTTACGAAAGCATTGGTATTGATAAAAAATTAAAGCAACTGGTGGAAATTATTAAATGCAGCGAGAAAAATATTTTTGCGGTTACGGATAAAAATGAAAAATTTGCCGGCATTATTGAACTGAATGATATTAAACAAAAGTTATTTGAGCCTGATCAGTTTGAAAAAGTTACTATAAAATCAGTGATGAAAAAACCTGCTGCGGTTTTACTGCAACACATGGATATGCATACGGTGATGGAAAAATTTGATATTACACAAAGCTGGTACTTGCCGGTTCTGGATAATGAAAGAAAATTTATTGGCTTTATTTCTAAAACAAAACTCTTTAATAAATACAGGGAAATTTTAGCATCGCAGGGAGATTTGTATGATGCTGAATAGTTTTTAATTTTTTACCATTGCAGCGCCGGTAATTTTTAAATCTTTTTGCTGTTGTACAAAAGCAATGATTGCTGTATTTTCTTTTTGCAGTGCTGTGGTATTTTCAAATACTATTTCGCCGGATGAAGTGGCATCTATACTTATCCACTGGCGCACCACATTTTCATTTTTTAAAGTATGGCCGCCATTTTCGCCACGTTTTACAACAGTAGTTTCGGTAAGGGAAATTAATGCTGCATTTATTTTACTGCCTGCAAAATTCCCTTCTAATGCATATTGCAGTGTAATTTTTTTATCGTTATTGTAAGTTGCAGTTAAGGTTGTAAAATTTACTGCAGCATTTGTGTTTAATGCTTTTGTTATTGATTGGGCTAATGAGCTGTTATCTGAACCAACAAACTGGCTGCTGCCATTTACTATCATTTGCGGTGTGTAGGCCCCATCAAGATTTAATGCAGCTGCATATTCTTTTTGCCGTTGAGAAAAGTTACTGCTGCTGAACGGATCTTTCCATCCTAAACGGTTCCAGTAATCTACATGAAATGATAAGGCAAATATTTTTTTACCCGATTTTTTTGCACCGGTAATTGTTTTGGCCAGCAATTCATCAGCAGGCGGGCAACTGGAGCACCCCTGCGATGTAAAAAGTTCTACTACTGCAAATGGTTCAAACATAGTATCAGTGGCTGTGGTTTTATTTTTTTTAAAACTCAAAATCAATACGCCACAAATAACGATTGCTGCTGTAGCTGCTATTTTAAGTTTCATAAAATATTTTTAATTTTTAAAATTACCTTTAAATTCTTTTTTAAATTTCATAAAATCCGGTATCGAAACATTTTGTACATAACCATTTTCGGGGTGATGCAATACATACTCCTGGTGATACGCTTCTGCAGGATAAAAAGTTTTTAAAGGAATTACCTGCGTTACAATTTTGCCGGAATATTTTTTTGAATCAGTCAATCTTTTTATTTCAGCATTTATAATTTGCTTTTCGTTTTCATTTTTATAAAATGCTACGGTGCGGTATTGGGTTCCCACATCGTTGCCCTGCATATTTAATTCGGTAGGGTCCTGGCTGGCAAAAAATGCTTTTACTAATGTTTGGTACGAAATTTTTGTACTGTCGTAATATACCTGTACCACTTCGGCGTGGCCTGTGTTACCGGTACAAACGTTTTCATAATCCGGATTTGCAACGCTGCCGCCTGCATAGCCCGATACTGCATCTCTTACGCCCACTAAACTTTGAAAGACAATTTCGGCATGCCAAAAACAACCTTCGCCAAAGGTGGCCACAGCTTCGTTTGCCGTTTTTGTTTTTGTGCCGGCTGGTACTTTTACATTTTTACTTTGAGATTGTGCACAGGAAGAAAATATGCTAAGCACAGCAATTACTATTAAATTTTTCATCGTTCTATTTTTACTATATACAATATTATCATTAAACAGGATTTACCCAACCTGTTAATTTTTTACTGCTAAACCGATCCCTTACGACGTATATAAATTAAACAGGCCGTTTATTAATTATTTATTTAAAAAAATATTTTCAAAAACTTTTTACAAAAAAAAATTGTACCTAAACTGAATTTTTATGGAATAAATGCTTTTACTGGTTCCAAAAATAACATTCACTAAATAAAATTAAACATGAGACTGAAAACATTTATTACAGCCGCAATTACTGTACCCTTTTTAATTGCAAATGCCAATGCACAGGCAGTTTTGCGTACAAAAGATTTTAATCTTGAAAAAGGGCTTGCAATACAGGGTTACGACCCTGTTGCATATTTTACCCAAAGCAAGGCTGTAAAAGGTAATAAACAGTTTGCAGCTTCTGCCGAAGGCGTTACCTATTATTTTTCTACTGCAGCCAACAAAGAGTTGTTTGTAAAAGACTATAAAAAATACGAACCCCAATATGGCGGGTGGTGTGCCTATGCCATGGGTGCTACTAACGATAAAGTTGAAATTGACCCGGAAACATTTAAAATAGTGGGTGGCAAATTGTATCTCTTTTATCACAGTTGGGTAAATAACACTCTTAACAAATGGAATAAAGATGAAGCCGGCTTAAAATCTAAAGCAGATATAAACTGGGCAAATATTTTTAAATAAAAACCAGTTGCAGACAAATTGTGTATATAAAAAACAATATTTTTTAAACGGTTAAACCAAAACTAAATGAAATTAAAGAATATATTTTCCTGGTTGCTGCGTATTGCTGCTGCAATAATCCTTTTACAAACTTTATATTTTAAATTTTCGGGCCATTCCGAATCTGTTGAACTTTTTACAAAATTAGGTGCTGAGCCCTGGGGCAGAATTGGCACAGGTATAGTGGAGCTTTTTACATCCATATTACTTTTATTACCATCAACAGTTTTTATTGGTGCTTTGCTGGGTACGGGTTTAATGGCAGGCGCTGTTCTTTCGCACTTAACAGTTATTGGCATTGAATCTAAAGGCGATGGCGGACAATTGTTTATGCTTGCCATTGCAGTAATGATAAGCTGTATCATTATTTTGATTTTACATAAAGAGCAGGGTGTTGCATTGTATAACCGATATTTTAAAAAATCAATGGCATTATGAAAATAAATTTATTCTTGTTATTAACTGCTGCAATCTTTCTTCCGGTAAAAAAAATAATTGCACAAGGCTGCAGCGATGCAGGGTTTTGTACTATCGGCAATATGAACCAGCACGATGCTGATCAGGCAAATCAAAAAAAACAAAGCCTAACATTAATTTTAAGCAATGGCATTGGCGATGAAAATGTTTTTGTATTTACTCCCGGCATACAATACGATAATAAAATAAATAAAAAATGGGCCATTCAGGCAAAACTTACTGCAAATTATGCCAACGGAAATTTGGGCAATGCAACAGGTTTGGGAGATCTGTTTCTTTCATCAACTTATACACTTGATAAAAAAACCAATTGGGAAACTTCGTTTTTATTAGGTACAAAAATACCTTTAAACAACAGTGATATACGCACCGGCAATAAACCTTTACCTATGCAATACCAAAGCAGTTTAGGGACTGCAGATCTATTAGCAGGCATTTCAATTACCAATAAAAAATGGGCATTTGCAACCGCTGTACAGCAACCGCTTACAGGCACCAACCGCAATACATTTTTACCCGATTACTGGAACACAGCAGCAGCAAATAAATATTCGCCTACCAATACTTTTAAAAGAAAGGGGGATATTTTATTAAAAGCCGGATATACACTTATTACAAAAAATAAATTGAATTTAAATATTGGTCTCTTGGGTATTTATCATTTAGGCAGAGATACCTATATCAATGGAAACATTAATAATAAAGCAATTGAATTAAAAGGGTCGGAAGGTATAACACTTAATGGCACTGCGGTTGTAAAATATAAACTGAATAATAAATTTTCAATTGCCTTAGCAGGAGGAGTACCTTTTTTTGTAAGAGAAATAAGACCTGATGGGTTGACAAGAAAATTTGTTTTATCACCTGAAATTATTTTTAATTTTTAAATCCTTTACTATGCGTTACACTATTATTATTTTTTGCTTTGCATCACTTATTATAAGCTCCTGCAAAAAAGAAAAAAACTTTGCCCCCACTACGGTATTAAACGAAACAGTAGATACCACTGCTGCCATGGACAGTACCATTATAACTGCAACCTTAATTTTCAGTGGCGATTTTACTTCGGGGCCTTTTGGTACAGTTACAGGCAGAGCGGAAGTGTATAAAAAGGGTAATACTTATGATGTAAAACTTGCCAATTTTACAACCAACAATGGCCCTGCACTGCATGTGTATATTGCTAAAGAAGCAATGCCTGTTTCCTATATTGATTTAGGTTCACTAAAATCAACTGCAGGTAACCAGGTGTACAGTGTTCCCGGAATACCAGACTTTAAGGAATACAAATATATTTCCATTCACTGTGTAGCTTACAATCATTTATTTGGCTCAGCATTATTAAAATAATAAATCCACTGCATGATTTTTTTTCCACTAACTCAACAGCTAAAATCATTAAGTAATCTTTTACTGTTACTGAGTAATGAAGAATACAATAAAAAAATTACCTACCTGGGTAATGCCAGTATTGGCGGGCATACCAGGCATATAATCGAATTATTAAAATGTGCTGCTGATGGTTATAACATTGGCGTGGTGGATTATATAAACAGGGTTAGAAATTTATCTCTTGAAACGGACCCGGCCATTGCAATAGACGCATTGCATGTACTTGCAGAAAATATAATTCAGCCTGATAAAGAAATGACTTTATTTACAGAGTGCGATACAGGTAATTACGGCGATGTGGTTATTACTACTTTTTACAGGGAAATAGTGTATAACGCCGAACATACCATTCATCATCTGGCCCTGATAAAAGTGGCATTAAGAGAGATGAAATTAAATATTACCAATGATGATTTTGGGATGGCGTATTCTACCATTAAATTTTTATCTGCCCAAAATAAAAATTAATGGCAATTTTAAAAAATTATTTACTGCTGCTATTTGCCATTACCTGCTTTGCTAAAGTTTGCAAAGCGCAGGACAGCAGTAAATTTTATTTCACCACATCAGTTGGTTTACTTTCGCCGGAAGGTAATTTTGCAAAGGCATATAAAACATCTTTAGCACTTAACTCCGGTATAGAATACAAAATTTCATCTTCTTTGTTTGCACAGTTTGTAGTAGATTTTAATGCAGTAAAATATAACCAGCAATATAAGGATGGAAACTCAGATTATCTTTTTCAAAAAACCAACAGCTCTATTTTTTTAGCCGGTTTTAATTTTGGGAGAAATTTTTTCCTGGGTAAAGTGAGTAAATTTTTTTCATCGTTGTACGCAGGCACAGGGTATGTAAATATTGGGGAACCAAGGTTAACCGTAAATACAGCTGCCAATATTATCGAAC
>NZ_JANPCM010000529.1:0-1727 GCF_031430955.1 Ferruginibacter sp. | reverse complement strand
TGAGAAATATTTGCAGGAAATTTCCAAAATTTCGATGATCACTCCTGAAGAGGAGACCATTCTGGCCCAAAAGATCAAAATGGGGGATCAACGGGCATTGGACAAATTGGTGCAGGCCAACCTTCGTTTTGTGGTATCTGTAGCTAAGCAGTACCAGCACCAGGGCCTTTCTCTCAGCGATTTAATTAACGAGGGCAACCTCGGCTTAATCAAAGCGGCACAACGCTTTGACGAAACAAAAGGTTTCAAATTTATTTCTTACGCTGTGTGGTGGATTCGCCAATCTATACTGCAGGCGTTGGCAGAGCAGGGCAGATTAGTCCGCTTGCCACAAAACAAAATTGGCACTTACAACAAGGCTAACAAAGCCTACATGGCTTTTGAACAGGAACATGAGCGTGAGCCTTCAACCGAAGAATTAGCAGAATTACTGGAGATGAGTGAAACGGAGATAAACAACATCTTCCAAAGCAACACCCGTCATACTTCCCTTGATGCACCCGTGCATGAAGCAGAAGATGTAGCCATGGGTGATTTACTGAAAGGTGGTGATGAAACTGATGAGGATGTAATGCATGATTCATTGAAAAATGAAATACGCAGGGTATTAAAATCATTAAGTCCACGGGAAGCAGAGATCGTAAATGCTTACTTTGGTTTGGATGGAGAAAATGGTGTAACCATTGAGCAGATTGGTCAAAAGTATGACTTAACCAAAGAGCGCATTCGCCAGATTAAGGAAAGAGCTATTAAACGTTTGCAAAAAGCCCGTTACAGCGGCGCATTAAAAGCCTATTTAGGTTAATAATATTTTGATGGGTTATTCAAAAAAAATCCTTCTGCCAAAAGCAGGAGGATTTTTGTTTGAACTATTTTGCCGGCAATTTTGTTTATTAAGATTAACACAATAATCATTTAAATAAAGTTTTGTAGTTGTAATTTTGTAATGATATGAAAAATGTCTTTCTACTTTTCTTTACAATATTTTTTCTTTCATCCTGCGAAAAAAATATTGATTTTAATTTAAAAAACGCAGATGATGTTTTAGTGGTGGACGCACAGATAGAGAACGATGTTGCACCCAGTGTTGTGCTTACTAAAAGCTTTGATTATTTCAGCACTATAAGCCCACAAATTTTAGCCAGTTCGTTTGTGCATAATGCAGATGTTACTATTTCCAACGGTACGCTTACACATAAGTTGAAAGAATATACCATTCCTTTGGGTGGTGGGTATGCCGCTTATTATTACAGCATTGATTCTGGCAATCTTGCTACAGCATTTTTAGGACAGTTTAATAAAAAATATTCATTAGTTATAAAAGCAGATGGTAAAGAATATGCTGCTTCAACCAACATTCCACTGTTAACAAAAGTCCCGGATTCGTTATGGTTTAAAAGGGCACCGCAAAATCCTGATACCAATAAAAGAGTTTTAGTTACCCGAACTACCGACCCGCCGGGGTTAGGGAATTACATCCGTTATTTTATAAAAAAGAACCGGGGTAATTTTTTACCGGGAGAAACTTCTGTTTTTGATGATGCTGTAATTGATGGTACTACTTATGAAATACAGGTAGAACCCGGTATTGACAGAAATAACAGAATATCATCGGACAGTAATTTTTTTAGAAAAGGTGATACAGTTACCGTAAAATTGTGCAATATTGATAAAGCTACTTACACTTTTTGGAATACATGGGAGTTTTCTCAACAAAGCATTGGCAA
>NZ_JANPCM010000528.1:0-2818 GCF_031430955.1 Ferruginibacter sp. | reverse complement strand
TAAATAACATGAGCAATGTATTAAAAGTTGCCACAATGCACACACCACACAGCACAAAAAATATTAAAGCAAAGTATTCTGCCACATGATTGCCCACTTTTTCAATATCACGGCCACTCAATAAAAAAAACAACAAGGTACAAACCAGCATTACGGTAATAAAAGTTAAGTTAAAAGCCGTGGTATGCAGCATATCTTTTACATCAATTGCAAAAAGAATTTCTCCTTCATTTATTGTGTACAATTCCCTTGCATTAGCTGCAATTATAAGTAACAGGCCACCAATAGCAATATACTTTGGTATGCTTTTATTTTTTATAAATGCCCCGGCAAGCATCAGTACAATTCCCCAGGCTGCTGTTAAAATAGTTGCGTTCATATTCCCCTATCCCCTAAAGGAGGACTGCTTATTTTTATTGTTAATTATTTACCTTTTCCTAAAATTACTGTTACTGCATCTTTGGTTAAGTTAAACAAAGGTTGCGGAAACACACCCACCAAAAATATAGCCACCACAATTACACTCAGTATTATTTTTTCGTTTAATGCTATTTCTTTTACCGTTGCAGTAATGGCGTTTGTTTCGCCATAAAAAACTTTTTGAACCATGTTTAAAGTATATACTGCAGCAAGAATTATACTTACACCTGCAATGGCTGCATACCAAACATTGAATTTAAACAAGCCGCTGAACATCATAAACTCACCTACAAATGCATTGGTTAATGGCAAGGCGATATTTGCTAAAGCAATTACCACCAGCATAATAGTTAGCACCGGTGCTTTGTGTGCAATACCACCGAGTTGAGAAATTTTTCGAACTCCGGTTTGCTTTTCAATTAAATCCACCACAATCCACAAACCAATAATATTAATGCCGTGGCTGAACATTTGTATCACTACACCCTGTACCCCAATTGATGTGGAAGAAAAAATTGCAGCACACATCAATCCAATATGTGCAATGGAAGAATAGGCCACCAATCTTTTTAGATCATCCTGTTTTATTGCAATTAAACTGGCGTATATCATTCCAAAAACGGACAAACCAATAATGAGTGTATCATATTTTGCAACAGCATCCGGAAATAAAGGGAGTAACCAGCGCAACACAGCAAACACACCCATCTTTACCATTATACCACTCAACACCATTGTTACGGCCGCCGGTGATTGTTCGTAAGTATCGGGCTGCCAGGTATGAAAAGGAAATATGGGCATCTTAATTGCAAATGCAATAAAGAATAACCAGAATAACCAAAACTGCTGCGGATATGTAAGCGCCACTTTATAAAAAGCGTTCCATGCAAAAGAATGAGCCACTTCACCATTGCCGGTAGTTTGCAGGTACACATAAATAATTCCTATCAGCATTAATAATGAACCTGCAAATGTGTACACAAAAAATTTGAAAGTGGCCTGTATCCTTTTTTCTCCGCCCCAGCGGCTGCATAAAAAATAAACAGGAATTAATGCCAGTTCCCAAAAGAAATAAAATACCAGTGCATCCATTGCCGTAAACACACCCATTAAACCAGCCTGCGCCAATAACATTAAACCATAAAAAGCATTAACGTTTTTATAAGTAGTATTATATGTAGCTACAAAAATTATAGGGAAAGAAAAGGCGGTTAAAAAAGTAAGCAAATGCCCCATACCATCCAGCCCTATTGAATAAGAAGCGCCAATTTCATGCATCCATTGCCACGATTCATTATTAAGTACTTTGTTATTTGAATAAATCAAGCTGAGTGAAGAAACCATTAAGATAAGTATTGATCCAAATAACGACCATGCTTTTACATGTTGCTCTTTTCTTAAAATAAATGTAACCAACCCAAAAATTAAGGGCAGCCAAATTAATAAATCAGGAAAAGTGACAGGTCCAAAATATTTCTCCATATCTTTTTACAAAAACAATTGTACAATGAATAAAATTAAAATTCCGATTACCATTAGTAAAACATAAGTACCCACATGGCCACTTTGCAATAAACGCACCTGGCGGCTGCCATAATTAACGGCTTTGCCTACACCGTTTACAAAACCGTCTATCCCTTTTTTCTCTACAATGTTATTAAAAAATGCCGCAAGAGATTGTAATGGTTTTACAATAACTGCTTCGTACAATTCATCTACATACCATTTATTTTGCAGCACTTTGCCCAAACCTGTTTCGGCAACATCTGTTTTTTGATATTTGCTAAATTTATTCCATGCAAAAACTAATGCTATTAATGCACCAATAACCGAAACAGCCATTAATAAATATTCTGTTGTGTGTGGTAAAGGATGTGCAGTTATTAATTTATTGCTGTCGGCAAAAATGGGTTCCAAAAAAGTTTCGAGCCTGTGGCCGCCATGCATAAATACTTCTGGGATGCCCACCCAACCACCGGCTAATGCAAGAATTGCTAATACAATTAAAGGAAAAGTAATTGCTTTAGGGCTTTCGTGTAAATGATGTTCCTGATCATGCGTACCTCTAAATTTTCCTAAAAATGTCATGGCGTATAAACGGAACATATAAAACGCCGTCATTAACGCACCCAAAACGCCAATACCCCACAGCAAAGGATTTTTTTCAAACGCATGAGCAAGTATTTCATCTTTACTAAAAAAACCGGAGAACGGCGGCATACCTGCAATGGCCAAACAACCAATTAAAAAAGTAAGGTGAGTAGTGCTCATGTATTTTTTTAATCCGCCCATGTTACGCATATCCTGTTCGCCGCTCATGGCATGTATTACACTGCCAGCGCCTAAAAATAATAAGGCTTTAAAGAATGCATGCGTCATTACATGAAATACAGCGCCG
>NZ_JANPCM010000527.1:0-6293 GCF_031430955.1 Ferruginibacter sp. | reverse complement strand
ATTATATGGTGTGATAGATGACAATGTGCATCTTCTAAATAGCTTACGTTTAATTGATTAACTGGAAGATGCAAAAAAAGATTTCGAGTTCCTGATCTATCCCGGTGGCAGGCATGGATGGGGAGGTAATAAAGGTTTGCATTTTCAAAACTTAAAAACAAAATTTATTTACAAATATTTATTAGAGAAAGAAGCGCCAGTGGCTTTAATTAAATAATATTACTGGTATTATTAGCCGCAGCATTACAAATAAATATTTGATGCTGCGGTTTTTTATTTTATTGCCGCAATAAACTCACTAAAACAAATACAGTAAAACACTTGCAAAGCCGGTGTTTAAATATTATTTTTCAACCTAAACCAAAAATCTACTAAAATGAAACAGCTTTTTCCAACACGATTTGCCGAAATTTTATACGCTCTTGCTATTGCTGCTTTTGGCATAATGCATTTACAATATGGAAAAGCAGGTTCAGGTGTTCCTTCTTTTATGCCCGGCAATCCCTCGATATGGTTGTATATTTCTGGTGCAGGATTTTTATTAGCAGCAATTGCTATCATCATAAATAAATACAAAAGAATGGCTTGTTATTTATTAGCTGTAATGGTAATAATACTTATTTTAACCGTTCGTTTACAGCCTGCCATTAACCAGGGAATGCTTGAGCGTCCATTATTAGATGGTATTGTAGCAATGGCAGCAATAATTATTGGTAATAATTCTTCCAGATAAAATATCACCACAAAGAATTCTCCTGCAATACTGAAATAAAATTTTCACATTTTAAACCCCTGCATTGTAATTCGATTACAGTTCAGGGATTTTTTATTTTCAAGTCTTCATTCCCAAAAACAAATAGCTTAAAACACTTGCAAACGCCATGTTTAAGTATTATTTTCATATTGAATTAAAACCAAAATATTATGGAACCGTTAGTATCTTCTAAAATTGCAGCCATTATTTATGCGCTCGCTATTGGAACTTTTGGGGTTTTACATTTCCTTAATGTTGATGCAATGAAAGCCAGTGTACCTGATTATATGCCGGGAGATGGCGGTATATGGATTTATTTTACCGGTGCCTGTATGATACTTGCAGCAATTGCAATTATCATAAACAAATATACCAGGCTTGCCTGTTATTTATTAGCAGCAATGTTCTTAATTTTTGTTTTTACTCTTCACTTAAAACCTTTATTAAGTGGTGGGTTTACTCACCTTCTTAAAGACATCTCAATGGCAATGGGTGCAATACTTATTGGCAATAACAGCAGCAAATAGTTTTTAATAAAGTGAGTCTGTCTTAAAAGTACCAGCGTTTGTCATATTGAGTTTATCGAAATGTTACAATCGCTGGCAAACAAATCTGCAAACATTTCGATAAACTCAATGTGACGGATTTGTTTGCTTTAGAGACAGCCTGTTTTTATCTACTTCTTTTTTGCAAGCTGCTTCCTTGCAGTTAAATAATCTAAAAAATAAATTACCCTAACAGAAAAACTATTGGCCTGCGGTCCGCTTATAGTTTTATCCAAATTATAAAAATAGTTTTTCTCAAAATCTCTGTTAAACGATTCGCTAATATCTTTCCATACAATATTTATAAAACTACCCTGTGCAAATTGCCAGGTATAAACCAAATCGGTACTAAAGAAATTATAATTTTGATTCCTGTTTTTTGTAAATGGTACAGAAGGTGTTACCACATCGCCATATTTATCTAACTCATAAAATTGTTGTGGAGCTACTTTGCTCCAATAATGCCTGGCCCGTAAAGTAATACCCATCCTGTTGGTAAAATTGTATTTTACTCCCAGCGTATTTTCAACGGTTCGTATATCCCTTCTTGAAAAATAAATCTCGTATCCATTGGTAAATATGGCGTTCTGTAAAGTATCAGCATAGCCGGCATTGTTTTTTTGAAAGTCCATAGTTAAAGAATTATTTATAGAAAATTTGCTGCTGAACCGTATTTTACCAAATAAGGTTGGGTTAATACTTTGCCTTTTAAATACTCCCCCTTTTCCTCCAAATATTTCTCCGCCCCACGATAATTTTTTGGATGAATTACTTTCCCACCATACGGCCATGCCAACCCTGCCTTTGTTTTTAAAAACCCTTCCGGGTTCCCTTGCTTCATAAAAATCATTGTAATTATATCCCCAGTTTACATTAACACCAACAAACCATAATTTTTTTGTTTGCCCGTTCATATTCACATTTCCACCACCATTTTGATACATCATTTCTTTTCGCTTCAATACATCTATCGGCGTTACTAAACGGCTGTAAAAAGTATTAAAATTTAAACGAAAATTATTAAAAAACTTTTTTGGCTGCAGCCATTTGTACCCCATCCACAAACCATTATCAATGGTATTGTTATTGGTAAAATATCCCAAATCGCTCTTATCGTATTTTGCATTACTCAACTCCTGAAAAATATTGAAATTAAACCGGCCGCTGGTTTTACCAAAATTAAAGGAGTGGGCATAGCCGGTAGTATTTTTTCCACCTTTGCCCAATAAATTGCTTAAACTGGCACTGCCACCAAAATTCCATTTATTCTTTTTATCGTTAAGATCAAATAAAAATGAACTTACATTGGCATCATAATCTTTTGCCGAACGCCAAACATTGGTGTTTACAAAAGATATACTGCTGTTATACTTCATAGTTTGGTCGATTACAAAAACATTATAGTTGGTAAGCGGATCGGTTTCTATCTTTCTTTGTTCTTTATTGTTGCTGTTCTCTACCAAAGCAAACTGTGGTTTTGTTACAGCATTCAGCACGCCAATGCCCAAACCTTTTTGTGTACGTCCGCTAATTTTTGTTGCATTTACCAATTTACTTTGCTGTGGATTTTTTAAAACCGCTTCGTCACTGTTTACCTGGTAATCCACATCATAGTAATGTATGGGCTGCCCGCCAATGCGCCTGCTGTAAAATAAATTTCCTTTATTAAACAGTTCCGTGCCTTCGGTAAAAAAAGTTCTGTTTTCATCATACTTTACTTCAAACGGCGTAAGATTTAAAATTCTTTTGTCGCTTTGTACCTGACCAAAGTCCGGTATCAGTGTCATGTCTAAAGTAAAAGCCTGGTTCAATCCATACTTTACATCCATACCGCCATTTACCTGTGTATTCCAGTTTTTTAAATCTGTTTGTTTATAGGGAAAATGATTTACATAAGTAGAAAAATAAGGAGAAAACTGCAAACGTAATGGTGGCTTAATATCAGTTAAGCCTGTAAGCATACCTTCCTGTGTTAAAAAACCATTTGCAGTAGGATCAATAGATTGCCAGAATAATTGTTCGCCACTTTTTTGCCTGCGTCGTACAATATTTAATCCCCAGTCCTGAACTTTCTTTTTACCAAAACGAATGGCTGAGTAAGGTAAAAACATTTCAAAGCTCCATCCATCATTGTGAATTTTTGCATTGCTTTGCCAAACAGCATTCCAGCTAAAATCTTCGCTGTCTCCATTAGGGTTTGGAGCTTGTTTAGCATCAAACTGTTCGCCAAGCGGCGTAACAAAATATTCAAAGCCATTAATTTTATCATTGTACGTATCAAAAATTACACCTACAAAATCATTGTTACCAAAACCATCCCTGCCTACTAATTCCGAGGCAATACTGTCTTTAAATTTTTCGTGAAAATATCCGCCAATGTAAATGCCTTCATCATTATACAAAAAATACATTTCACTTCTGTTATCAGGATTTTCGGGTTTAAATGGAGTGGGGCGCAAGGCTACAAACTTATCCGCAACTTGTGCATTTTTCCATTCAGGTTCATCTATTACCCCATCAATTTTTAATGACTTGGAAATGCGCTGTGCAGAAATTTTTTTCTTTTCAGTCTGGCTGAAAGCTGTTGCAGTAAGGAGCATGCAAAAGCATACTGCTCTTAGGTTAAAGAAGTTCATGGCTATACTTTTTTGGTTTTGATCAAGACATTATTCATGGCGTAATAATGCTGGTACGAAATTAAACGTACAGCGAGGTAAAATGTTACCACTCATCAAAACAAAAAAGTATTAGCCTTTTTTTAACAGGGAATTTTTAAACAAACAAATCATTATATAATTGTGCGCCGGGTACTACGGAATATTTACTAAGGTCGGTAATGCCTTCTTTGGCTAAAACTTCTTCATCAATAAAACTATTACCGGTGCATGTTGCAGCAGCTTTTCTTAAAATATAATAAGCAGCGTCGGCAATAATATCTGTGGTACGGCTCATCTTCATCAGCATTTCGCCACCCAATAAATTATTTACTGCAGCGGTTGCAATAGTTGTTCGTGGCCATAATGTATTAGCAGCAATATTATATTTTTTTAGTTCTGCTGATAATCCCAACGCAATCATACTCATGTTATATTTACTAATGGTGTAAGCCAAATGATTGGCAAACCATTTCATATCCATATTTATTGGCGGTGATAAATTAAGGATATGTGCGTTGGTAGATTTTTTTAATAAGGGAATACAGGCTTTACTTACCATGAAAGTTCCTCTTACATTTATATCATACATTAAATCAAAACGCTTGGGTTCGGTTTGCTCTGTTGGGGTTAAATTAATTGCTGATGCATTGTTTACTAAAATATCAATACCACCAAATTTTTCTGCTGCCTTATCAATTACATTTTGAATCTGGTCTTCAAAACGGATATCGCATTGCACTGCCAGTGCTTTACCACCTGCTGCTTCCATTTCAGCAGCAGCAGAAAAAATGGTACCTCCCAGCTTAGGGTTTTCTTCTACACTTTTACTTGCAATTACAATGTTTGCGCCTTCTGCTGCTAAGCGCAAACCAATTGCTTTTCCAATACCACGGCTTGCCCCGGTAATTAAAACTGTTTTATTTTGAAAAGACATAATCTGCTTTTTATTTACAATCAAATGTAGCTTATTTAAACCTTAAACAAAATGCCGGCAGTTAGTTTTTTGAGAGGGCTTCAAAAATAAAAATCCCTCAGCTTATAGTATAAGCCGAAGGATCATTAATTCCAGTAACCTCTAATTGGTTAAACTTACTTCGTAAGTTTTATCTACATTTAATAATTTAGATATTAAGCAGTTCGCTTTTACATCTTCCATGCATTCATCAAATTTTTCCTGGCTAATACCCGGTACTGTTGCTTTTACTGTTAAATGAGCATTTGTAATTGCTCCGGCATCTAAAGTGATAGTGCTGTTTACATCTATAGTTTCGGCGGTAAAGCCGGCACCACTAACTACAAAAGTTAATTTCATGGCAAAACAGCCCGAAAGTGCTGCTGCCACTAATTCTTCAGGGTTGGTACCAACTCCATCTGCAAAGCGTGAGTTAAAAGAATATTGTGTTTTGTTTAAAACTGTGCTTTGTGTGGTCAAATGTCCACTTCCTTCTTTACCTGTACCGTTCCAAACGGCAGTTGCGTTACGTTTCATTTTTTTTATTTTTATTTAATTATTAAAATCCTGTTAATGCTGCGTCTATCAAAAATTCTTTAATGGTGTTTTCATCGGTTTCAAAGCCTGGTAAAAAATCTACTGCCTCAGAATAATTTATATCTTCAAAATAGCAAAGTTGCTTTTTAAATAAAATTGGATTAAAGCTGTCATTAAAAATTTCTTTTGCTTTTTCAGCAATTTCTTCAATGCTGTAAAATCCTTTTATCAAAAAATATAAATCAACATAATCTTTCCATTTTCCCCGGCCACCTAAAGCAAAGGCTTTCATTGCTGCAAGCGTTATTAAATCCGGCATTTTAAAATAATCCCCGTATTCAACCTTACTTTCTATTGAAAAGGGGTATTGAAAAAAGGTAAGTTTTACTTCATTTACAATAAAATGAATTTGATCGGGCAAAGATTTTATAATAAAAGATGAAAAGCCAGAAACTGCTACATCTTTCTTTATACCTGTGGAATTTATTTTTTCAAGAGTGAATAAATCAAAATCAATTGAATACCTATGTCCAATATGTAATGCTATAGCTGTTCCCCCTACTAAATAGTAGTTACGCCTGTATTTTTTTATTAACGGCAGCAGCTCTTTTTGCCTATCACTAAATATTTGACTATGCATGTTTTGTAAAATACAGCCGGAAAAAATTTTTTGCCAATGGGTCGTAGTTATTAGATACCCTTTCTGATTCACTTAATTGCTCAAAAAAAATAGAGGATGCTTTTTGTTTTCCCAGCAGCTTGATTAAAGCTTTCACATCTTCTTCTTTAGCATAATTTAAAAAAAATTCAAGCACTACCGGTAATGGCAAATTCTCTTTTTCACTATC
>NZ_JANPCM010000526.1:0-4558 GCF_031430955.1 Ferruginibacter sp. | reverse complement strand
CGATTTCTGCAAAAAAATACAAATCATCAGTATCGCTTAATTCTTTTGCAACCTGTTGTTCGTTAAAATAATCTTCCAAAAAAATATCCATATCATCAGGTGTACAGGTACCTGTGAAAGTATCGTAAAAAGTTTTTTTAGAAATGGCAGATAAAGCAACTGTATCAGCAGGCTTTAATCGTCTTATATTTATTTCCATATTTCAATAGCAAGGTCAGACGGGGACGCCAGACCATGTTTTACCAATTTAATTCTAATAAATTATTTTTTCGTTCCACATCAGCCATTCTTTTTGTGGGATCAATTTCCACCACTTTTATATCCGTAAGCCGTTGTTTAATTTCAACAATATAAGTGGGGTGCGTCCATTTCCATTCTTCATGCACTGTTCTTTTTTGTTTTGCATTTTCATTGGGTTTATCGCCAAACATTAAGTTAAGCGGCACGTAATGCATTTCGGTACTGCCATCTTTAAATGTTAATTGCAAATCAACTGGCATCGGCATTTGTCCAATTCTTCTTAATCTTATTTTTGAAACGCCGCCTTCTTCCCACAAACTATCTATGGAATAATTAATAGTTTTTGTGGTGTTGCAAAAATATTCTTTGTACCAGTCTAATTTTATATTGCTGATTTTTTCTGCCACCTGAAGCAGATCGTTACTGTTAGGATGTTTAAACCGCCATTGTTTATAATACTCCAGCAACATTTTATCTCTTACATCTGCACCAATAATATAACCCAGTTGCTCCATAAAAACTTCGCCTTTTGCATAAGCAGCGGTGCTGTATGCGTAGTTGGTATTAAAATGATCGGCATGCGTTGTAAGCGGTTCTTCAAAACCACTTTTGACAAGTAAAAAATATCCTGCATAGCCATCGCTGTGATCTTCGGGTAGCGATGGCAGTAAATCCTGCAACACTTTATTAGTGGGGTTTCTTTTTAAGTTTTCCTTTATACCATCTAACGAAGATTTGCCGGTATAAAATTTTGAAACGATATCTTCTGCATAACTGGTAAAGCCTTCATCCATCCATGCATACATACCTTCGTTTGTGCCCAGCATCATCTGGTACCAGCTGTGCATCCATTCATGAAAAACAGTACCTAAACCCGGTCCGTTCAGTAATGTAGCCATTGGGTATTCCATGCCGCCATCGCCACCCTGTATAAAAGAATATTGCGGATAAGGATATTTTCCAAACTTACTTTCTATAAAAGGCAAAACAGCTACTGCAGCATCTGCAACAGTGTTCCATGCAGAATCATTTTTTGTATCGTTCTCTTTATAATTATAAATTATATGCAATGCAGTAGCGCCAACTTTACGTACAATATGTTTGTACTCCGGATCGGCAGCCCAAACAAAATCATGCACATTATTACCCACAAAATGCCAGCTTCGTTTTTCTTTTGTGGCAGGTTTTAATTCGGTATTAGGTGCATCGTAACCCCAGCCAATTTCATTTGCATTAACCAATATGCCAGTGCCACCCAACTTATAATTTTTATCTATGCTGATGGTTACATCAAAATCTCCCCACACACCTTAAAATTCTCTTGCCACATAAATTGTTGGATGCCATCCTTCGTAATCGTACTCACATAATTTTGGATACCACTGGCTCATACTGTATCTAACACCAGTTGTGGGATTATCTCTTCCACTTCTTCTAATTTGTAATGGCACCTGTGCTTCAAAATCCATATCAATAACCACTTTAGTTTTTGGTAAAATAGGTTTAGTAAGATTTACTTCCAGAATTGTTTCGTGATATTTGAATGGTTGTGGCACACCATTTATTTTCAAACTAATTATTTTTTGATAACCGATTTCATTTTCTTTTAATTTAGAAATACGGTCTTTAACCCTGTCGTCCCAATCCTGCCTTCCTCTTGTAATTTGTTTCCCCAATTCCTGGCTCCTTATATCCATGCTGCTGCCGGGCTGAAAAGCGTTGAAATACAAATGATAAAATAATTTGTTTAAAACATCAGGAGAATTGTTAGTGTACTCTAATTTTTGTTTGCCTTTAAATTGACTGGTGTTTACATCCATATCAATATTTATGTTGTACTTAACACGTTGCTGCCAGCGGTCGGGTTGTGCAGATGCAAAAGCAGGTATTAAAAAAATAATCAGTAAAGAAACTCTTATCATATAAATGTTTTAAAACTTAATTTAAAAATGATTGTAAAATATTTTTTGTTTTTTGATCAATTAAAAATTACTCGTACTGCTTCATTAATTTTTCGTTGAATTTAATTATTAACTTAAACAGATCTTCATGTTCGTTTAAAGGCAAAGTTGGGGCTTTATCAAATACATCATGATACGCTTTTATGCCACCCAATGTATAAAAGAAAAAAGCAGGCACCCCTTTTTCGGTAAAAAAATAATGATCGCTGTTGGCAGCTTTTCCTCTTGCATTAATTTTTACTAAATATTTATTTTCGTCATTAACTGCATTCATCATGCCAAACTCTTTCGGAAATTCGGTGGCATTAACTACGGTAATGCCTTCTTCGCCTGTGCCTGCTAAATCTGTGTTTATTAAAAAGCGGATATTTTTTAAAGGCACTAAAGGGTTTTCAGTAAAATATTTACTGCCAATTAAGCCAGCTTCTTCACCTGCAAAACAAATAAAACCAATAGAATATTTTTGCGGATGCTTTGCATAATATTGTGCAAGATTGAGCAATAATGAAATACCGCTTGCATTATCATTTGCACCGGGAAAATAAGTGTCTTTTCCCATGCCACCCAAATGATCGTAATGCGCTGTGATAAAAATTATGGAATCGGGTTTTACCGTTCCTTTTACTAACCCACAAACATTAGCCGCTTTAAAATTATTTATAAATTTATTATCAATATTAACTTTAAAAGAGGCTGGTGATTTATCCAGCGCTTTTTTATCTACAAGAATTAAAGAATAATCTGCAGCTTCGGGGGCAACACTCCAGGTTAGTTTATCCTGCATTTTTATTATTACCATTTCTTTTCGGTTAATAAACTGAATGCTGTCTAGCTGGTCTAAATCGCCACTGCCTTTTACACCTTTAGTTTCAGGACTTACAATAAAATCTTTGCCGGGCTCTAAATCTTTGCCATTAATATTCACTTGCATTTTACCAGGAAAAGTATTTACCGGATAACTAAATGACTGAAAATAATTTTTGCTGTTTATCGGCTCAAGGCCATAATTTTTAAATTCATTAGAAAGAAAATCTGCTGCCTTTTTCATCCCATCATTGGTATAGCCCCTGCCCCAAAAATATGGCGAGGTTAGTGTATCCACTATTTTTTTACCAAAGGAAATATTTTGTGAAAAGGCCACTGACGAAAAGGCCAACAGCAATAAAACCAACAATCTTCTCATGCTTATTTTTTATGAAAAGTAAATGTCGGAAAAACTATGCAGTAAAAAAATTGAAATGTGTTAAACGTAAGCTATCATATTAGATAGTTTTTTCTTCTTTCCAAAACTCCCGGCGTATGCCAGTTAGTAAATCGCTGTTGCAAACAGTGCCCTCCTTACTATGTAATGCTTTAAGCGATGCAAACTGCATAATGTTTAAAATAGCCGCACCACTCAATTCGTAATTTTGTGCTATTGCATTTAAATTAATATCGGCTGCCATTTGTAAATTTTGCGGTAAAGATTTTTGCCATATCATTAACCTTTCGCTTGCATTAGGCATAGGAAAATGCACCATGGCATGAAAGCGGCGGGTAAATGCTTTATCCAAATTACTTTTAAAATTAGATGCCAGTATTAACAGCCCCGGAAAATCTTCTACACGTTGTAATAAATAAGATACTTCCTGGTTGGCAAACCTGTCGTGAGAACTGCTTACGTTGGTACGTTTACCAAACAATGCATCTGCTTCATCAAAAAATAAAATCCAGTCTTTGTTTTCGGCTTTGCTAAAAACTTTTTCTAAATTTTTTTCTGTTTCGCCAATGTATTTTGAAACTACCTGCGACAAATCTACCCGGTACACTTCTTTATTAAATTCTTTGCCCAATAAAGAAACAGTTAATGTTTTACCTGTGCCCGGCGGGCCATAAAATAAGGCACGGTAACCGGGTTTTATTTTTCGGGAAAGATTTTTATCTTTTAATAAATCCTGGTTATGCGACAACCATATTTTAATATGATCAATTTCGTCTTTGGTTTGTGGCGTTAGTATTACATCATCCCACGTCATTTGTGCGGTAAGTTTTTTTGCAGGAAATTCCGGACTAAATTTTGGTGAAGATTCTTTATTAAATAAAAATTTATCTACCCATTCGGTTGCCAGTAATATTTTTCCACTCATTAGCGGCTCGCCATCTTTTACATGCTCCAGCCAAAGAATGTTTTGTTTGTAAAAAAAATGACCGGCGCTAAAGAGTTGTTGCATTTGCAAGCGGCGATGCATATCGTTACCTGCTAAAATAAACAATACTGTTTCGCCTGTTGGCAAAATTGTTCTTTGATTAGTGGCTTTTACTGCGTAAACGCTGCAAAATCGCCACCCTGCGGTAAAAACTCCTGTATGATATTTTCG
>NZ_JANPCM010000525.1:0-13144 GCF_031430955.1 Ferruginibacter sp. | reverse complement strand
AGAGTAAAAACCCAAACCAAAATGCCCGATGATATTATTTTCATTTTGCCCCTTGTATTTTTCTAAAAATTCTTCGGCGCCACTAAAGGCCAGCTGGTTTAAATATTTGTCTATTTCTTCAGCTGTCATACCTACACCTCTGTCACTAATGGTTAATGTCTTTTTTTCAGCATCTAATTTTATATCAATCCGTAACTCCCCCATATCGCCTTTGGCTTCTCCAATAGATGATAAAGTTTTTAATTTTTGTGTAGCATCAATAGCATTACTCACCAATTCTCTTATAAAAATTTCGTGGTCGCTGTATAAAAACTTTTTAATAATAGGGAAGATGTTTTCCGTTTGTACCCTTATGTTTCCTTTTTGCATATAACTGAATATTAATATTTACTGCTTTTAGTCAAACAAAATGCCAGTTTTTAATTGCTGACAGGATGTCAAAAGTGTTAATAAATTCTTTACATTAAAATGGCTGCGAAGTTAATTAATGGAAGTAGTTTTGACGGTTCGAAAAAATCTACTAAACTAAACATCGCATGACAAAATTATTTACAATCAGGATCCTATTGCCCATACTTTTTTTGATAACAGCAATTAGCGGTTTTGGGCAGGTAAGCATTCCAACTGCCGGAGTGCCTGTAACACAAAATTTCAATACACTTGCCTTATCTGGTTCGGCTAACACATGGACAGACAATACCACAATATCCGGTTGGTATTCCAACAGGATAGTTTATCTGGCTGACGCAGGAACTTCTACAACAGGTGGTTTATACAGCTATGGCACAGCAGCTGCTAGCGAAAGAGCACTTGGGGGATTATCTTCTGGCTCTGCGTCACCAATTTTTGGTGTAAGACTTGTAAATAATACCGGAGCAACAATATCTGGTCTTACACTTTCTTTTAGAGGAGAACAATGGAGGCAAACTGCTAACGCACAGATTTTAGTTTTTGAATCACAAATCGGAGCTACTGCATTAACAACCGGCACTTGGCTTGCAAATACAGCATTTAATTTTACAGCATTAAAAACTGGAACTGCAGGTGCTTTAGATGGAAATGCTGCAGGAAATTTTTCTGTTATTAATGGCACTTTGACTGCAACTGTGGCAAATGGCCAGGAAATATGGTTACGGTGGTCTAAAACTGGTACTACAAGCCCAGGTTTGTCAATTGATGATATTAGTATTACTGCTAACGCAGCCATTTCATCCAACGCCGATCTCTCCAACTTAACCTTAAGCTCTGGCGCTTTATCTCCCACATTTGCCGCTGCAACTACAAGCTACACTGCAAGTGTAGCAAACGGCGTTGCTTCAATTACTACCACTCCAACAGCAGCAGATATTAATTCAATCATAACGGTTAACGGTAGCCCCGTAACAAGTGGCAACCCATCGGCATCAATTCCACTAAGTGTTGGTACCAACACCGTTACAACTATAGTTACTGCACAGGATGCTGTAACAACAAAAACATATATTGTAACTGTAACAAGAGCAGCCGCAGGTGTGCCAACTTTATCAGTAACATCGGCACTGGCCGATTTTGGAAATGTATGTATTAATACTACCGCAGGCCCAAATTCTTTTACATTTGATGGAAGTAATTTAGATGGAAGTAATATTAATATTGCAGCGCTTAATGGTTTTAGTTATTCAGAAACAGCGGGGGGAACTTATACTTCTACCTTAAGTTTTTCTTATACAGCACCGGGCTTTACAGGAAAAATCATTTATATAAAATTCAATCCAACCTTAATACAATCTTATAATGGAGATATAGGTGTTAGTGGGGGTACTGCCACTGGCATTCTTGTACCAGCCACAGGTTCTGGTGTTAATACAGCACTTACAATTACTACCGGCGGAAGTTCGGCAGTAGGCGCAACAACTGCCACTGCGGCGGGAACAATAAGTGTTACGGGTTGTTCTGCAATTACCGGTTATGGCATTGAATACAGCACAACAACAGGTTTTCCAAATGGAACAGGTACTCCAATCCCTTCGTCTAATTTAAGTGCAGGAAATTTCAGTTCAACTATTACTGGCCTTGCACCCAATACAAGATATTTTTATAAAGCTTATGCCATTGATGGAAGCGGAACAACTTATGGTGCTCAGCAATTTTTTACCAATACCCCGCTACCAGTACCAATGGCTGCACAATCCGGTTTAAGTTTTACAGAAACTTTTGCCGATATAACTAACTGGAGCAATTTTTTTATTACAGGTATTGGTGCCAATCATTTTGGTGGACTTGGTGCAACTGCAGGATCAGGAATTCCAGGCAGTACCGGAGTAGGTACAACAGGCGGCACAACATTAACAGCTTCAACACTATCATTTCAAACAACAGCTTCAGGTACACCCCCAGCCATTACATCGGGTGGCGTACAAAGAGGAACAGATCAATTATCTCCCATCCCATCTACTCAATCAATAATTTTATTGTCAACAGGATCTACAGATAATTCCTCCTCTTCGGCTATTGATTTTTATATGGATTTTACCGGCGTTAATGCAGGCACTTTAAGTTTCGATTATCAAACATTTAGTAATGCTTTAGGTACCGGCGCTAATGACCGGGCCGGTTCTTTAAGGGTATATACAAGTACTGATGGCATTACTTTTACTGAACTTACAAACATTTTAAACTTTATAAACAATACCCCCATCAGCGGTTCCAAAGCAAATATTCCTTTGCCGGCATCATTTAATAATAATGCAGCCGCAAGATTACGTTTTTATTTTCATAACGGTACTGGTGGAACGAATGGATCGAGACCAAAAATGAGTATTGATAATTTAAATGTAACAGCAGTTGCAACAACCCCATGTACAAGCCCAACCGCTCCAGCTACAGCACTAACATTCGGAACAATTACTGATGTTTCTATACAGGCAAGTTTTACTGCTGCCAGCCCGGCATCAAATGGTTATCTGGTTGTAATGAGTACCAACAGCAGCCTTACCGGCAACCCGATTGACATGCAGAATTATAATATTGGTGATAATGTTGGTGATGGTTCTGTTATAGCAAAAATCAATACACCAAATTTTACTGCAACAGGCCTTACACCGCTAACCACTTATTATTTCTTTATTTTTCCGATGAACAGTGTTTGTACAGGAGGACCGTTGTATTATACTACCAGTGTGCTTAATGGTAATGCAACTACTATTGCAGGTTTACCGCCATGTGCAGCACCGGCAGCACAACCTGCCAATTTAATTTTTGGTACAACGGGTATTAATTTCATACAGGGGTCGTTTACTGCAACCACAGCAGATGAATATCTTGTTTTAAAAAGTACTTCATCAACATTAACCAATACCCCTATAAATGCCCAAGTCTATAATGCCGGTGATATTTTAGGCAATGCTGTTGTTATACAAAGAAATTCAACCACATCCTTTACTGCAAACGGATTATTACCAAACACCGCTTACTATTTCTTTGTATTTAGTTTAAATTCGCAGGTTTGCGTAAGTGGCCCGGTTTATAATGTAACTTCTCCATTAAACGGCACCCAAACTACGCAGCCCTTACCACCTTGTACAGCACCCTCTGCCCAGCCAACAAATCTTTCGTTGACTGCTTCAAACAATTCTGTATCAGGTACATTTAACGGTGTGGCCAGCGCCGATGATTATTTAGTGATAAGGAGTACCTCTCCCACTTTATCTGCATCACCGGCGGATAATACTGACTATAATACAGGGGATAATTTTGGCGGTGGTATTGTTGTTGCCAATAGTGGAACAACAACTTTTCTTGCATCCAACCTTACCCCAAACACTACTTATTATTTCTTTGTTTTTGCAGCCAGTAAAAATTGTTCTGGTGGTACAAAGTATGCAGTTGCAGCACCTTTAACAGGCAATATTGCAACCACAAATGCTGTCGCCAATAATTATTATTTTGGAAATCTCCATTCGCATTCAGATTATTCTGACGGTAATAAAGATAATCCCGGTTTTACACCTGCCGATGATTATAATTATGCACTTACAGCACTATGCATGGATTATCTCGGTATATCAGAACACAACCATTTTTCTTCACCAGACAATCCGGGTAACACCCTTCCCAATTACCACCTCGGTATTTCGCAAGCAGTTACATTTAATTCTACCCATCCAAACTTTTTAGCTTTATATGGAATGGAATGGGGTGTAATATCAGGTGGAGGCCACGTAGTTATTTATGGGGATGGTATGGATAATTTGTGGGGATGGGAAAGTGGCAGTGGTGGCTGGGGAGCAACAAATAATTATGATGTATTTGTTCCTAAAAGCGTTTATACAGGTAGTACCGGTTTGTTTAAAACGGTAAACGATAATATAGCCACTAATACTTTTGCCTCGCTGGCACATCCCAATTTAACTGACTTTAATAATATTGCCGGCACTGCTTATGATGTATTGGCTGATAACGCTATTACAGCAACCACGGTGGAAAGTGGCCCATCATCGTCTACCAATACTACTTATTCTAATCCCGGTTCTTCCTTGTCTTATTTATGGTATTACCAAACTTTATTGGCAAAAGGTTATCATTTAGGGCCAACCATTGATCATGACAACCACTATACAACATTTGGCAAAACCACTACATCAAGAACGGCAGTAATTTCACCCTCATTATCTAAAGCCGCAATGGTTACAGCAATGAGGAACATGAATTTTTATGCAACGCAGGATTGCGACAGTAAAGTTGATTTTACGATTAATACAAAAATTATGGGGTCAATTTTAATGGATAGGTTTGCGCCAAATATTTCTGTTACATTAACTGATGCCACCACTTCAACTTCTACTGCAGTAATAAGAGTTATGTATGGCGTACCGGGCAGCGGAACAATGGCGGTAAAAATTGATTCGGTTATAGGTAATTCATTAACTTTTACTGATATTAATCTGGCTAACAATACCACCGGTTATTATTATATTGATATTACTAACGGCACCAGCAGAATTGTTACTGCTCCCGTTTGGTACACCCGGAACGATGCAGCCGGCGGCCCTTTACCGGTTAAGTTAAGTTCGTTTACTGTGCAAAAAATTGATAACAGTGCAAAAATAAGCTGGAGCACCGAACAGGAAAATAACAGCAGCCATTTTATTGTAGAAAGATCGGTTGATGGCAGAACCTGGAATGCTATTGCAACAGTTGCTGCTGCAGGTTACAGCAGTCACCGTATTGATTACAGCACTTACGATAATGCACCAATGAGAGGGATTAATTATTACCGCTTAAAGCAGGTGGATAAAGATGCAAAGTTTGATTACTCCACTGTAGAAAAAGCATTGTTTAATTCTACCTACACTGCACAGGTAGTGCCAAACCCTGCAAAAGATTTTATCAATTTATATATTGCTAAATCGGGTAACCAGCAGGCGAACATACAGGTACTGAATGCTGCAGGAAAATTAGTTTACAAAACAACGTCCACTCAATCGCAGCTTAAAATAAATACAGCAACCTTTAGTAAAGGGTTGTATTTTGTAAAAGTGATTGATGCAGATAATGTAACAACAATAAAAGTTTTTGTACAGTAAAATAATTTTTTGAATGATGAAAGCCCTCTGATTTTGCAGAGGGCTTTTTTATTTTGCAAAACCTGTAAGGTCTTTAAAACCTTATAGGTTTATTACAACAGGTTTATTACAGATAATCATTTCACAATTACCACATCTTCTTCCTTCAACAGCTCCATATTTTTAAACCGAAGGATTATATTGCCTGTTGTTACTACATCTTTTTGGCAATAAGTGGCTATGCGATGCAGGTTTTTTTCTTCCCAATATACAGCTGCTACCATGCTGCCGTCAATATCATCTTTGGGTGAAGGAACACCTAAAGCTGCTGCTAATAATTTTAAAGAAGTATAATTTTTATAATCGCCAAAGCGCCAGTATTGAAAAGTATCCACGGTGTTGGTATCCCATGGTTTCATGTTTTGAAAATCGAGATAAACGGGAATGGGTAAGCCATTTATTAAAAGCCTGCGGCAGATAAAAGGAATATCAAACTCTTTTATATTATGCCCGGCAAAACTCCACTTATTATTTTTGGCTTCCATAATATTTATGGTGGCAATAAAATCCTGCAGCAGTTTTTTTTCATCATCGTCAAAAAAAGATTTAAGGCGCAATTGCAGTTTACGCTCCTGCTTTGCAAAATAACCAATGCTGATGCAAACAATTTTTGCAAACTCGGCCATTACACCGGCACGCTGCGGATAAAATTCGGCAGCGGTTGTAAAGTCTGGTAAAGAGCGCTGTGTCTTTTCTTCCCACAACTTTTTCCAGTCGTCGTTTAATAAATCGAATGTGGGGTGCTGGGGTACGGTTTCAATATCTATCAACAATAAATTTTCCAGTACAATGTTTTGCATAGCGTAATTATTAGGAATTGTAAAATACAATCTCCTTTTAATAAAACAAAGCCTCTAATCCCTGAATGGCAACAAAAGCATTATTTTTTTACTTTTTTCAGGTTGTAAACACTGTAAATAAGAAATTGAGAGAACTAATTAAAACGTAACGCCAACAAATACCTGTATGGCCTGGTTCTTCCAGGTTTGGCGATCGTCGATAGCGTTTATATCTGATAAGCCCAGTTTATATCTTGCGCCAAAATTAATTAATGGCAATTGAATCCATAAACCACCGATGGCACTCCACTCAGCATTTTTATAAATGTTACCATTATTTTTTAAACTGTCAACAGTTTGCTTTACTAAACCGCCATACGAAGGGCCAACCTGCAGCTTTACTCTTTTACTGGGACCAATGCTAACGTTTAATAAAACCGGCACTTCAATATAATTCAGTTTAGAAGATTTTTGACTGCCGTCACGAAACAAATCGTTGTACACATCATTAGGATCATTACTAAACTCGGAGGAGGTTTGCACAAAATTTACTTCGGGCTGAACACCCAATCTGCCGGCAAAATTAAATTGCATAAATGCACCCAACTGGTAATTATAATTAAAACCGCTTTTAAAAGACTGACCAGTAATTTTATTAGCATTAACGCCGGCCTTTGCACCAAAGCGAAAAAAGTTTTCGTGATCGTCGCTTAATTTATTGCGCTGTGCAAATACAGCTGCAGAAGAAAATATGAGTACCACTGTAAGTAGATTTTTCATTTTTTAGATTTTAGTTTGAACGTAATTATTACTGCTAACATTATGCCAAAGCAATACTTTAACAAAACTATGTTTGTACAACAAGCAAGCCTGCACAAAGGCAGGCTTTAACTTACTTTAAATAACCCCGTTAAAAATTATTGTATATTTTTTATCTTCTCCAACGACCGGGTATCCAAACCCATCCACCTCTTCTGTGTTTCCAATGCCCTTCTGCCCAAGTATGTCCGGGTTGTGGCGGTGTTGCCCAGTAACCATCTGTGTAAACATATTGATTGCCACGCCAAACATAATTTCCTCCCATCCAAACATGTGCAGGTGAAGGACGAACGGACCTTATCCTGTATGCAGGAGCAGCGGGGCGGATTTTTACAACAATTTGTGCATCTGCTGCTGCAGAAAATGATATTAATATTATCAACATCATTATAATTTTTGAAAAATATTTTTTCATGATGATTTATTTTATGAGCCTATGACTTTATAATTACAGTATGGTTTAAAAGCAAAATGTTTAAAATAAAAAAAGCGGTTTAAAAAACCGCTTTAATAAAAGTTCAATAAAGGTATGCCGTACAAGTGAGTGACACAACGATGTTGAACATAGTTATTTCGTTTGTTACAAAATTGTATTTCTATTTTGCCCCCGGCAAACAATGCTGTTTTAAATATGTGGTGTATAAAGTTGTTAAATGCTGCCATGTTCCTTCGCCTTCGCTAATGCTGTGCGTACGGTTGGGGTAAGCCATAAACTGAAATTGTTTGTTATACTTTATTAATTCATTCAGCAATTGTTCGGCATTGCTGTAATGCACATTATCATCGCCGGTACCGTGTATGTACAATAAATTTCCCTGCAGATTTTTTGCGTAATAAATGGGTGAGCCTTTTACAAAATCATCCCGGTTTTCCTGTGGCAAACCCATATAACGTTCCTGGTAAATATTATCGTAATTTAATTGATTGCCTACTGCTGCTATTGAAATACCGGTTTTAAAAATATCGGGATACTGAAACATTAAATTTAATGTTGATGATCCGCCGCCGCTCCATCCCCAAACTGCTACACGGTCTTTATCAAAATAACTTTTATCGGCTAATAATTTTTTCATGGCCATTGCCTGATCCCTTACGTTTATTAAACCAATTTTTCTATAAATAGATTTACGCCATTTGGCACTTTTAAGCATTGGCGTACCACGGTTATCTATCGACACCTGTATGTAACCATCGGCTCTTATATCGCCATTGTATAAAAAATTAGTATGATTGCCATAACTGTTTTGCACCGTATTTGCCGCAGGCTCGCCATACACATACAACACCACAGGATATTTTTTTGCTGCATTAAAATTTGCAGGTTTATTTATCCATGCATCTAATGTTACATTATCTTCTGTAGTTATCTGCAAATATTCCACATCATTATTATTATCAGTTTTAATTGTTGCAGCAATACTTTTTGCATTACTCACAGGTTTATTATCGGGCAGTGTTATCCATTCCGTTACCGGGGGTGTACTACTGTTAGAAAAAGTATGCGTAGCAAATTTTCCGTTGGGAGAAATAGTATAACTGTGTGTACCCACTAAATTTTCGGCACTTAACAATTCTGCATCTTCTTTATTTTTTTTAAACTTATCAATAATGCCTGTTTTATTTTCTATACGAATGCGGTATAAATATAATTGTGTAGCATTAGCTGGTGATGCTGTAAAATAAATATAGTTGTTGGCTTCGTCAATGCTTTTAATTACATCAATATCGTAATTGCCTTTGGTTAATAAAGTTTCTGTTTTACCATCACGGCTAACTTTATAAATATGGCGCCAGCCATCTTTTTCGCTTACCAAAATAAAATCCTGTCCTTTGTTTATAAATGTAAAACCGCCGGGTTCACCAAAAATATCCGAAGAATTTAAATCCACCCAGGCCTCATCATTTTCTGCCCAAAAAGTATGCGTACTTCCGTCGTTAGTATTGCAATACATTAATTTACTTTCCTGTTGCTTGCGGTCTAATTGCTGCAACATTAATTCGTTAGTACCACTCCATTCCATACGTGGAATATAATATTGCTGCGGATCGCCGTCTATTTTCATCCAGCGTATTACACCCGATGAAATATCTGTAACACCAATTTTTACAGGCGACGGTGCTTCGCCAACTTTTGGATACTCTACGGCAATTACTTTGCTGTAATTACTGTCGGTAGTGTTCAACATAAAGTAGTCCCTTATTTTTGTTGCATCTACCTGCCAAAAAGCAATTTTGCTTCCATCGGGGCTCCACCTGAAACCATCTCTGCAACCAAACTCTTCTTCGTACACCCAATCAAAACTGCCGTTAATTAATTTTCTTGTACCGTCGTTGGTCATTTTTTTTATTGTATTAGATGATACATCTTCCACAAATAAATTATGCTCACTTACATAAGCCACTTTTTTTGCATCGGGAGAAAATTTTGCAAACATTAATGATTGCGCCGGTCTGCCCTTACCCAACTGCGTTATGCGGTTTGATGCAATATCTAAAACCCAGTATTCGCCACGGGTATTTAAGCGCCATACTTTTACCGTGTTGGTAAAAATTAATAATTTAGTATTGTCTTTACTGAACGAATAAGATTGCGGCAATAAAGTTTTGTAACCCGGAGGTGTTAACTGTTCTTTTTTAATAAGAATAGTTTCTGCATCGGTTTTAGGATCCACCTTTACAATGTTGCCCTCTTTAATTTTGGTGTATGCATTACCATCTGCCGTCCAGTTTATACGGCCACGCTGTGCAGTTAATAATTGAATTGAAAAAATAAACAGCATGCTTAGTGCAATAATCCTGAACTTCATATGTATAATTTTAGAGAATAAAAGTAAGCAATTAGATTAACTGATAATCACCATTGGTAGAAAAGGATTTATTTTTAATCCCCTATTTCTTAAAGGGAAAATTAAGAAGCAGTAATTTTGCAGAAACCTGACAGGTATTTTTAAATATTTATGGATAAAGAAAAACTAAGGTTAGATAAATATTTATGGGCTATACGCCTGTATAAAACCCGTAGCCAGGCTGCTGATGCCTGCGATAAAGGAAAAGTAAAATACAACGGAGATAATTGTAAAGCTGCCAGAACAGTAAACGTGGCTGATGAATACGAAGTAAAAACTGAAGCAAAAAAATGGTTAATAAAAGTTACCGCACTTTTAGATCACCGGGTGCAATATGCAGAAGCAATAAAACATTACATAGATATTACACCTGCTGAAGAATTGGACCGCATTAAATTTCAAGCAGCAGTTTTTCATACAGGTAAGAGAATGAGTAAGCAAGGCAGACCTACAAAAAAAGATAAAAGAGATTTGGATGATTTTATGGGAGTCCCCTCCGCTCCCTGAAGGGGAACTTTGACTTTGAAAATTTGTATTAGTGTATCTTAGGATAAATGAATGCAGGTTAAACAACCACTGGTATTTCTACAATTATTTCGCAGCCTTTACCCTGCGATGATTTTAAAATAAATTTACCTGAAAAAGATTCAGCTCTTTTTTTAATGTTGCTGAGGCCGATACCTTTTTTTGCAGTTTTTACATTAAAGCCTTTACCGTTATCAATTATCTTCATCGTCACCAAATCGCCTGATCGTGTAAGGGTTATTTCAATTTCAGTTGCTTCTGCATACTTAACAATATTTTTTATTTGCTCCTGCAGTATCCTGTATAAGTTAATCTCTATATCGCCATCAAGTGCGTTGCACTGGCTATCAAAATTCAGTTTTATTTTAAACTGATTGTTTACATTAAAGGTTTGTAACAAATCTTCAAAAGCATCTTTTAAAGAACTGTTATCAAAAGAAGCCGGTGCCAATTTATGCGATAGTTTTCGCAACTCTTCAATGGCATTTAAAATATGCCCCTTACCCATTTCAATATATTTATGCGATTCTTTTGTAGCTGCCCTGCTCCCTTTAACCATGCTTAGTGCAAGCACCGATCCCGCTAAAATTTGATTTACATTATCATGTAATTCTCCTCCAATAAAATTACGTTCCTGTTCCTGTGCATCTATTATTGCTTTTGAAGTACGCATTTCTTCATCTACCTGGTAAGTAATATCCTGCATGGCACCTATCATTCTGCAGGGATTACCCATTTCATCAAACATTACATAAGCCCTGTCAAAAATGTGTTTATAGGTATCATCTGCACATCGGAAGCGGTAGGTTATCTGAAATTTTTGCAAGCCTTTTTCAAAAACATCCTCAACTAATTCAGTTACTTTTTTAAAATCGTCCGGGTGAAGTTTATCGTTCCACCAGTCAACAATTTTTTCAACTTCGTTGGCCTTGTATCCAAACATTTTATTAATGCCCTCATTATACACCATGGTATTATTTACAATATCCCAATCCCAAATGGTATCGCTGGTAGCACGGGCAAGTATATCGTACCGGTCAACAGCTATTTTAATTTCTGCTGCTGCTTTACTGCGAAGTTTTTCTTTTTCAAAAACTTCTAATGCAAAAGACACATCACTTGTTGCTTCTTCTAATAATGCGATTTCTGCTGCATCAAAAAAATCTTTTACATCAGCATAAAATGAAAACATACCTACCACTTTTTCTGAAACTTTTATTGGCAATGCCATAAAGGAACGGTAACCACGGCTTAGTGCTTCATCTTTCCACGGCGCCATTCGCCGGTCGTTCTCAATATCATTGCATACAGAATATTTTCCCATGCATAAACCACTAACAATGGGTTCCATGTATTCCGGATTATCCTGTAGTAAAGCCGGGCTTATAAAAGATGGGTAACTGCTGTCGTCGCCTGCATGTATCACCGGAACAACAGTTGCAGTTGCTTCATCAATCATACCTATCCATGCCATTCTGAATTTACCTTCGCTAACAGCAATTTGACAGGCCTCTTTAAACAATGTTGCTTCATCACGGGTACGCACAATCATTTGATTAATGTGGCTGATAAAAAAATACAGCCGGTTGGCTTTAATAATTTTTTCTTCTGCTCTTTTTCTTTCACTGATATCCCTGAGGTTGATAATAATACCGCCTATGGCTGGATCGGGTATCATATTTTTAATTACACCTTCCAGCCAAATATAATAGCCATTTTTATTTCGTACCCGTATAGAAAGTTCAATTGTTTTACCGGGGTTAGCCACTGCTTCAACCATCAAAGCCATTACCGTTGATCTGTCATCTGGATGCAAATATTCTGTAATGGCTATTTTTTCATTCTCTTCAAACAACCTTCCGGTAATTAGGGCAGTGGAAGAGCTGCGGAAAAGCACATTAAATTTTTCATCAATCAAAGAAATAATACCTTCGTTATTTTCCGCCAGTGCCCTGAATAATTTTTCTTTTTTATCCAGCTCCTGTGTTCGTTGTGCAACTCTTTGCTCCAGCTCATCATTCATTTTTTTTAATGCAGCTGCAGCTTTACTTTTTTCAACATTATCTGCTCTTACTTTTTGGATAAAAATACCTAACAATAAAAGCACTACCGCCATGGTAAGCAGTAAAATCTTTTGAAGATTTTTTACACTTTTATCATTAGCTTCTTTATGTTTTACCAGAGAAGTATTTTCGGAATCCTGAATTTGATCGACCAAAAGCCTGATATGGTCGGTATATAATTTCCCTTCGCCGGTTTCTACCATTTTAATGGCAGCATCACCGCCATTCTCTTCATAACTTTTAATTGCAAGGTTGGAAAATTCAATTCTTTTGGAAACAAAAAAAGATAGAGAGTCGGCACGTATTTGTTGTGCCTGATTATTTTTTGTAAGGGTTTTTAAATTGCTGAGGTTGGCGTAAATTTCTTTTTGTGATTTTTGCATCGGTTGCAAAAAACTTTTGCGGCCACTAAGTATATAGCCTCTGAAACCAGATTCGTTACTTAATGCAAGCGCAAGCACTTTTTTAGAATCAAAGAGTATGTCCTGGGTGTTGGATATCCATTTACC
>NZ_JANPCM010000524.1:0-5555 GCF_031430955.1 Ferruginibacter sp. | reverse complement strand
GCTGTCCACAATTTTTTTCTTTAAATCTGTTTGAGCGGTTGCAGCAAAACAGCATAATGTAATAACAACTGCACTTAATATTTTTTTCATCTTTTACTTTTTGCAAACCTAAATCAATTTGTAGTATTATTTAGCATTAGGTTGTACAAGAAATGCTAAAAATATAAATATGCATACTAAAAAACCTTTAATAACATTCTACTTTATATAAAAAAATTACTTGAATAAATTACTACTGTTTAAGTTTTAAAAGGTTTTTTCTATCTGCAACAGGCAAGTTTTACAAAGAAAGAATGGTAATACAATATATTGGGTATAAAAAAGTTTCTATTCTCAATAGAAAAGAAGCGGTAAATCCAAAAAATCGTTTTACCCGTATCTTTAAGGTTATTAAGTCTACTATGGTAAATCTGCTGCTTACTAACGCATTTCCCCAGTTTGAAAGAGAACTGCAAATTGAATTAACAAAAAGGGGGATATTAAAAGAATATAAAAAAGGTGAGATCATTTTAAAAATGGGGCAGCCTTTTAAAAATGCCTATTTTATTTTAAAGGGTTGTATAAAAGTTTACAGGGAAAATACAGAAGAGGCAGAATTTGTTGTTGCCTATCTGGAAGAAGGGCAAAGTTTTGCAGTTTCTGCATCAGACAATAGCCCCCTTTCCACGCAGTGCAGCCTTGTTACATTTTATGCAATTGAAAAAACATATATCCTTAATCTTCCTTTTAATGATAAAGATTTTCTTGCAAAAAAATTTGACAGTTTTTATAAATATATTTTAACAACTGCGGTAATGTACTATAGTTTTTTTTTAGACATTATTGATTATTTGGCTTTTAAAAAATTAGACGTCCGCCTTGAATTTTTTCTTTTCAGTCTTTCCAGGATAACAAAGAAAAAAGAATTACACATCAGTCATCAGGAAATTGCCAAAGGGCTTAGTGCGTCTAGGGAAACTGTATCGAGGCTTTTAAAAAAGATGGTGGCTGAAGGAAAAATAAAAATGAAACATAACGAAATCGAAATAATAAGTTTGTAAACTGTGGCATTTATTACAAAATAAAATTAAGGAACAGCCTAACTTCTGTTATTAATTCATGTAAGGTTTGAAACCATGGGGGTGAAATGCCTATTTCACCCCTTACATTTAAAAAATATTCAGATTTGTTGAATGTATAAAATTAAATAATGCTAAATTGATAAATACAAAAAATTAAGGACACAATATTTTACAATTGTGATTTGAATCACAAAAAGCGAATAAATTTTAGTTTACTTTACACAGATTATCAGGTTTACAACGCTCAGGCATGAGAAATTTAATTGCTTAATAATTTTATCACTTATTTTTTTCAAAGCTCGTAACTCTAATAATTTTTAAGTTTCAAACTTAACGAAAAACCATTTTAATTAAATAGCTATGATAACCTCCATAACCTTATCTCCTTTATGGCATACTTTATTGTTATGCCTCAACTTGCAAAAAAAAGTGGAATTAATCCCTTTACGTGCAACCCTTTTCAAAAAAAATCGAACTACCTTTTATACACTATTCTATTAAAAAATCAACTCCAAAAAAATGAGATCCAAGACTTACACACTACTGCTGCTTTTATTTGCAGCCTTTTTTTCTGTCAATTTAGTAAAAGCACAAACTTATAATTTACACTGGGGTTCTACTACCTGGGTGGGGCCAACTTATTTAAAAACTGTAACCAATATTGGCGGTTCAGGCATTGGTGCTACCGTAGTTATTACAAACACAAGCCCTGCAGGCAATGTAAGTGCAGCTACTACTGCTGCTAACGATGCCTTTCAGAATAACAGTCCAATAGTTGGAGCAACCGGAGGTTCAAACTGGTTTTTGCCAGGAACCACAGCCGGTAACCCTTTAGTAGAATGGATGGACTGGACTACACTTACCTCAACTGTTACCACTGTAATAACTTTTACAAGACCAGTTAGTGGCGTATCTTTTTATGTAGGAGATATGGACAGATCAACCACTGTAACCTATGTAGACAGATTTACCTTTACGGGTAAAAACGGCACAATTGCCGTACCTAATCCAATAGTTACAAAGTTTCAGGCAACTGCAACAGGAGCTGATACTGTATTAATTAGCGGAAATTCTGCATATGGTAATTCAGCAGCTGGTTTTAACTTTAATTCAGCAACAAATAGCATAACAACTCAGGGCGCCACGGTATATGTACAGTTTGGTAATCCTGTAACAGAGATAACTTTACTATGGGATCAGGGGCCTGGTGCAACGGGTAATCCTACGGGTCAGGCAGTTGCAATTGGTGATATAAACTTTACCAAAGTAATTCCTGAATTTCCACCAACAGCAGATAATTATTTAAACTCTCCAATGCCCCAGGGAAATACTGCTACAGCAATACCCGGTTTAACAGCAGCAGATTTGGATGGTACAATTGCCAGTTATAAAATAACATCAGTGCCTCCTGCTGCACAGGGTGTATTAAGTATTACCTGCCCGGCCACACCAACAGGTGCAACCTGTACTGGCGGCTTTGCAGATCTAACTGCAGCTGTATTAGCTGCAAACCCGGGTGGTATTGTTTTAACTCCTGCACAGGCAGCAGCTATGCGTTTTGATCCTGCTGCAAATTTTACCGGCAATGCCACATTTAATTTTAATGCTACAGATAACGATGGTAATATAAGTAATACGGCAGCCTATACACTGCCGGTAATTGCTTTACCTCCTGTATCAAATAATATTATGGAAAACAGTATGCCCAATACCAACGGGCCTACTGCAATACAAGGTTTAAACTCTTCGGATATTGACGGCACTATATCAACATATCAAATAACATCATTACCACCAGCTATTCAAGGGGTAATAAGTGTGCCATGCCCGCCAACATTAACAGGTGCAACCTGTACAGGCGGCTTCCAGGATTTAACTGCAGCTATTCTTTCAGGCTATCCATCGGGCATGCCTTTAACAGCCACACAAATTGCAGGTATGCGTTTTGATCCTGCGGCAGGTTTTATTGGTAACGCAACATTTAATTATAATGCTGTAGATAATGGTGGTAATACAAGCAATACAGCTAATTACACAATACCAGTTACAGCAACTGCAACCAATGCAAGGCCACCATTAGCTAATAATATTACTGCACAACCACTAAATAATAGTTTAGGCAATACCGCTATCCCATCATTACAGGCATCTGATCTGGATGGAACAGTTGCCACTTATACTATTAGCAGTATTCCATCGCCTGCACAGGGTGTGTTAAGAATATCCTGCCCTTCTACACCTGCAGGTACAACATGTACTGGCGGATTTGCAGATTTAAATATCGGAACAGTTTTAACCCCGGCTGAGGCAGCAAGATTATTTTTTGACCCTGCACCCGGCTTTACCGGCACTGCTAATTTTAATTATACGGCTACTGATAATACAGGTTTAATTAGCAATACGGCAACTTATAACCTGCCGGTTATGAACACACCACCAACAGCAGCTAATATAAATACTTTTGTTCCTTTTAATGCAGGGGCAACAGTAATCCCTACATTATCGGGCAGTGATGCAGATGGTACTGTAAACGCATACACTATAACAACTGTACCAACAGGTACACAAGGTGTAATAAGTGTGCCTTGTCCACCAACACCAGCAGGAGGAACATGTACAGGAGGTTTTGTTGATTTAACCCCTGCAGTTTTAGCGGCTAACCCCGGAGGTATAGTATTAACTCCTGCTCAGGCTGCAGGTATAAGGTTTGATCCAACCACCGGCTTTAGCGGTACTGCACCATTTAATTATACAACAACAGATAATAATGGCAATATAAGTGCAGCAGCCAGTTACAATATTACAATGGCACCTCAGCCACCTGTAAGCAGCGATGTGACTAACGTAGTTTTGGCTAACACATTAGGCCCAACAGCAGTTAGCTCTTTAGTTGGTACAGATGCGGATGGTACAATTGCCAGTTATACTTTATTAAGTGTACCTGATGCATCACAAGGTGTAATCAGCATTCCCTGCCCTCCCACACCAACAGGTGCAACATGCCTTGCAGGATTTGCCGACTTAACTGCGGCAGTACTTGCATTAAACCCTAATGGTATTTCTTTAACACCAGCACAGGCTGCAGCTTTACGCTTTGACCCTGCTGCAGGTTTTACCGGTTTGGCAGCATTTAAATATGGTGCAGTAGATAACAGCGGACTAATAAGTAATATTTCTACCTATACTTTGCCGGTATCTGGCACTGGTAATATACCACCAGTTGCAAAAAATATTTTAGCACCATCAATTGCAAACACTAATGCAGCGACTGCAATACCAACTTTAAATGGTACAGATGCTGATGGTACAATTGCAAGTTATAAAATAACTGCTGTTCCTGCAGCTTCCGAAGGAGTATTGAGTGTATCCTGTCCATCAACACCAGCAGGAACAACCTGTACCGGTGGCTTTGCTAATTTATTAGTAGGAACTGTATTAACTCCCGCTGAAGCGGCAAGATTATTTTTTGATCCTGCACCCAACTTTGCAGGTAATATGGAATTTGCTTACACAACAACAGACAATAGTGGTGCTACAAGTGCAGGAGCAGTTTACACAATTCCTGTAACCAGTTTACCACCGGTTGCTAATGCTATAGTTGCACCCACCATGCCACAAACAAATGGCCCAACTGCAATTCCGGGCCTTGTTGCAAATGATGTTGATGGTACTATTGCTGGTTATAGTGTAGAGTCTTTACCACCAGTTTCTCAGGGTGTAATAAGTGTACCTTGTCCGCCAACGCTTACAGGTGCAACCTGTACCGGAGGTTTCCAGGATTTAACTGCTGCAATACTTTCAAATTATTTAACTGGAGGCATACCTCTTACACCAACACAAATGGCGGGAATGCGTTTTGACCCTGCGCCAGGATATTCAGGAAATGTGGTGTTTAATTATCATGCTACAGATAACAGTGGTTTAATAAGTAACAGTACAACTTACACTATTCCAGTATCGGGTTTACCACCAGTTTCAAATGATGTGGTTGCTCCAAAAATGTTTAATACCAACGGACCAACAGCTATACCATCTTTAGCCAGCAGCGATGCTGATGGTACCATTACCAGTTATACAATAAATAGCGTTCCACTAACATCGCAGGGGGTAATAAGCATTACATGCCCTCCAACTCCAACAGGAGCTACCTGCACAGGAGGCTTTGCAGATTTAACGGCAGCAGTACTTACTGCTAATCCAGGTGGCATAGTATTAACGCCTGCACAGGCTGTAGCTTTAAGATTAGATCCTGCCCCGGGTTTCAGCGGCAATGTTACCTTTAATTATTCTGCTTACGACAATACCGGAAATTTAAGTAACACAGCTGCTTATACAATACCAGTGGGCAGCCCGGCAGCACTTCCTGTTTCTCTTGTAAGTTTTTCAGGGCAGAGAAACGGTAATGATATTATTGCAGTATGGAAAACAGAAAATGAAATTAATGCAGACCATTTTGAAGTAGAATACAGTACCGATGGTATTAACTTTAACAAT
>NZ_JANPCM010000523.1:0-5299 GCF_031430955.1 Ferruginibacter sp. | reverse complement strand
TTTTTTTGGTAAACAACAGTAAAATTAATAAGGCTGCTGTTATTGCTGCCCATAATATCCATTTGTTATTTTTTGCAGGAGCTAAAATAATATTATTTTCTTCAACAGCTGTAATTTTACCAGCAGTTAAAAATGGAATGCTATCAGATATTTTTGGACTAAGCCTGGTTAAATCGTAGTTGGGAATAATTGCTGATGCATTATCGAGTATTAGCTTATAACGATTTCCTTTTTCTAGGTAAGATGTGACGAAACCGTAGCTGTTGGATGTTTTTATTGCATTTAAAGTAAGGGGTAAATTGTCTTCATTATGTATCAATAAATAAAAAATTTTTACATTACTCTGCGGAATTTTAAATTGTAAAGTACTGTTATTAGAAATAGCAAACGTTTGCAGCAATTGCCCCGGATTTGAAAATGAATGACTGCTGGAATAGGGAATATACAAATCAACATTTCGGTAAAAATATTTTGAGCCATTTAATTTTATGCTTATGTTATCAAAATGAAAAGGTTGCTGCTGGGTAATTTTTATGTAGGAAATTTTGCCGCTGTCTTTTTGTAAAATTGAAGCTTCAGGATTTTCAATTAATTTATATTGAGGATGATCAATAGCAGCTGCGGTAGTGAATTGCACCACACTCTTTATATCAAAAGGATTTTTATTATGGTTGTAAATTATTATTTTAAAAAATTGGTAACTGCTGGAGGGGAAATTAATTCTAAAATCATTGGTTGTTGTTCTTTCATCCGGTACAGGGTTAACAAGAATACTGTCATTTATTACAAACCAATTTTTCTTATCGTCACTTCCGCTTAAAGAACAAAATCTTTCAGCTGCAGTATTTTTTATAATAAGTCCCAGGTTTGAAATTATATCTTTTCCGTTTTCTATTATCAGGGTTGTACTTACGTTGGCGTTTTCAATTTTTGTAAACTTTAAATCCATCGTTAAAACATCATAATTTATTTCTCTTTCTGGAAAATGCATTACATGCGGCACCCACTTACCCGAATCATTCACAATCCTAAAATCGCTGTAGTCAAGTTTTAAATGTGCAGATAATGCTGGTGTTATTTCAATATTATAAAACCCGGAAATTTTTACACTGTCCAGCAAACTGTAAAATTTATAGCCTGCTGTTTGTGCGGCACAGCAAATATTTATAAAACAAAATAAAAAAATACTACTCCATCTTTTTTTCATCATCAATAATTATTTTTTTCAAACGCTGGTACATAAAGGAAACTACCAAAAGTAAAACTCCCAAACAAAAGAACGCAGCAATTTTACCACCTGCAGGAATATTCCTGATATCGAATATAAATAATTTTAGCAGGGTAAGCGTAAATAAACTGAGCGAAATAATGCGTAAAGTACGGTGTTTAAAATGCATGCCCAGCCACATAAATGCAAAAGAACAAAGACCCCACAAAATGGGTAAACCTGTTTTAATATAAATCCTTTGGATATTTTCGAGAGGATTGTTAGCAGCATAAAAAATGCTGTTGGATAATAAAAATATTTCAACACTTAAATAAATAACTATTGCTGTACAAAGCAACCAGGTAATTAAATCAAAATTATTTTTAAGCGGTGCTTTGTTATTTCTTATTAATTGGATAAGCCTGTAAAATACTACAGCCACCAGTAAAGCGCCTGCCCAGTGTGCAATAAAATGATTGTTGTTTTTATGACTTTCTAAAATCCCTTGTTGAATCTGTATAATTTGCGGCAAACTCATAAAGTAAAAAACAATACAGGCTGCAAGCATTGTTGCTGTAACATACCAAAGGAGTTGCAGTTGTTTTACTTTTTGCGCAACCACAGTTAATATGCTTACAAATGCAACGCTGTACAATACCAGGTACAACATATTTATTTTTGTACCCGGGTAGTAATAATTAAACTGGTAATTTATTTCAAACGCCCCTGCAGCAAATAATAAAATAATAGCAATAATTCTAAAAACATTTTTGTTGGGTATAATACCTGATGTAATTGCTTTGGTATCTTCATCTTCTTTATGGCGCAGCACAAATAATAAGTAAGTAGCAATAGCCGCAAACAGTGTAGTGATAAAACCTTTGTTGGCAATGATGTTCGTTTTAACATCATAAAAGCCATACAATTGCAACCAGTCCATCACTAAACTAATCAGCATTAAAATCCAAACAAGCCCCGATGAATATTGAATGATTTTAATTTTAGATTTGGTAAATAACCAGTACAGCAATACCGTTTCACTTGCCCAAAATAAAGTAATATAATTGCCATGCAATTGTATGGGTGCAGTAACAGAAATAAATGTGAGTGTAATCCCGATGAGCAGGTATAAAATATTGGTATCCACTTTTTGTTTGCGGAATAAAAAGTACGAAGCCGCCAGGTTAAATACACCCATTGATGCACTGAATAATCCCCTGAAATCAGTTGCATGCATTTTGGTTAAGCAGTAAATACCTGCTGCAAAGTATAAGGAAGTGTTGAGTAACAATATTCCAAAATCTGATGCAATGAACTTCTTTTTCTCCCTGATATTGTGTGCAATATTAATTATAAAGAACATCAGGTAAAAAACAGTTGCAAATAAGAACCCGTTTTTAAAAGTAACCATGGGCTCATCGTAACGTAAAAAAACAAGCCAGCTGCCAAACAGTATTGCAGTAAAAATAAAATTTAAAATGTTGAGCAGGCGCCAGCTTTTGTAGTAAGCAATAAATAAAAGCCCGCTGTTTAAAATAATAAGATATGTAAATAGTACTTTGTAATTACCACTGCCGGTACTCACTAAAAACGGTGCAGCAAAGCCGCCAATTAAAGCAATGATGGCCAGCTCCTGTTTATTATAGAGCAATGCAAGTGCCACAGCAAATGCTGTAATAACAATCATTATAATAAATGCAGTGGTTTGGCTAAATAATTCAAACTGCTGAAAAGCCAATGTGATTGTAAAATAAAAAACTGCCAGACCGCCGCCTGCAAGTATAGAACTGAAATTTTTGTAAGAGTTACGCAGGCGGTGTGCCAACGCAATAAGGATACCGCCACATAAAATACCAATGGCCACACGGCCCACTTCGCCAATCCATTCTTTATCTATTGCATATTTTACAAAAAAACCAATCGCTAAAACTAAAATAGCAATACCAATTTTACTTACTAAATTTTCGCCAATAAATTTTTCAAGATCAGGATTGTTTCTTACCCATTTTTCACTCCAGCTTTCCTGCGGTGCTGAAGGTGGCGGTTGTACCTTTATTTTGGGAGTATCAATGGTTTCGTTTACTTCAACTGTAACTACCGGATGCTGCTGTGATAATTTTTCTTCTTCAATTTTTTTCTTTGCCTCCTTATGAAGGCGCAAGCTTTCAATAGCCGCAATTTTTTGTTTGTATTCTTCCTGTGCTTTTAATTCGGCAGCTTCTTTTTCTTTTTGTTGCTGATCGGGGGTAGTAATTACCGGAGCATTATGCTGCAGATTAAATAACTGATTTTTTAAATCCTGCAATTGTTTATTAAGAACAGATAAATCTTTTTTAAGATTATCCGCATTATTGCGCTGATTACTCTGGATATTTAAAACAATGAAAAAGATTACAGCAATTGCAAGAAAAATTAAAACTTCCATAGCAGTTTGTTAGTTAGTTACTGCAAAACAAGATACAACGATGTTTGGTACACGGCTGATATAATTTGTTAAAGCAATGGTTATGAAACTTTTCGTTTAACAATTATTTATGCATATAACTCCCCTTTAGGGGTTGGGGGCTATTTCAACATATATCGGGCAATGGTCACTGTGTTTTACATCATGAAAGATATCAGCATCTTTCAATTGTTTTTTTAGCGGTTCTGTAACAGTGATATAATCAATACGCCAGCCTTTATTATTTAACCTTACAGTAGGAAAACGCTGACTCCACCAGCTGTAGCGGTGTGGTTCTTTATGAAACTCACGAAAGGTATCTATCCAGCCACTGGCTAAAAATTTTGTTAGCCATTCCCGTTCCTGCAGTAAAAAACCCGAAGAATTTTTATTGCCTTTGGGATCATGAATATCAATTTCGTTATGGGCAATGTTATAATCACCCACTAAAATTATTTTTGGAAATTTCTTTTTTAATTTGGTAAGATAAGAATGAAATTCATCTAACCAAACATATTTAAATGCCTGCCGCTCATCGCCGCTGGTGCCACTGGGGAAGTAAGCATTTATTAAACGGATATCACCAAAATCTAATTGTATTACACGGCCTTCGTTATCGCTGCTTTCTATACCGCAGCCAATGCAAACATTATCGGGTTTTATTTTTGTAAATACTGCTACGCCACTATAGCCTTTTTTTTGTGCACTAAACCAATGGTGGTGAAAACCTAAATCTTCCAGCAGTTTTACATCTACATCGCCTTGTGTGGCTTTAGTTTCCTGTAAACAAATAATATCGGCCGGGTTGGTTTTTAACCAATCAATAAAACCTTTTTTTAATGCGGCACGTATGCCATTAACATTGTAAGAGATGATACGCATGGGAATGAGTTTTAAAACTTGATTGTGCATAGTTACAAAAAAGAAATAAATTCATTAAATATTTATGGACGAGATAAAAGATTTTGAAGATTTTTATACTATTAAGCTGCAACCTTTAATTACTAATTTAAAAGCTGAAGCAGGAGCTGCAGGCAATTGGGGAATTATAGCACCTGTAACTGCATTTTTGGCCGTAGTTACATTTGCAGCTTACCAAATTGGATACATTGAGCAATACAGCGGTGCTGCTATAGCTTTTTTTATTGTTGCAATAGTGGTAAGCGTATATTTTTATTCTAGTAGAAAAGATAAGTACACCAGTGATTTTAAAGAAACAATTATCCGTGAAATCATTTCTTACCTGCATCCGGGCATTATTTATAAACCAGATGAAGTAATTGCAAAAGAAGACTACAAACACAGTGGCCTTTTTAGAAAAAATTTTGACTGGTATGATGGAGACGATTACATGGAAGGTATTTATAAGAATGTACCTTTTCGCTGTTCTGAATTACTTACTCAATACGAATCAGGTTCAAGAAATTTATTACGGACTATTTTTAAAGGATTGTTTTTTGTTGGGGAGATAAATACTTTTATTTCTTCTGCTACTTATATTTGGGCTAGTGGCCACGAGCAGACCGGTGGAAGTATTGCAGACGAACGTTACCGTTTAATGAAGTTACCTACTGTACATAAAATTAAATTGGAATGCGCAAGTGCTGACTTTGAAAATAATTTTTCTGTTTACAGCACCAATCCTTCTG
>NZ_JANPCM010000522.1:0-1626 GCF_031430955.1 Ferruginibacter sp. | reverse complement strand
AACCATTTTAAAAACCTGCAAGCCCTCCACCAGGTTTTGTATTGCAGCTGAACTTACTTCTGCTAACGAATATATTAAAATCAAAAAAGTTGCAGAGTGGCAAAAAGAAAAAACCGACTTTCATAAAAAGCCGGTTATATTTTTATTACATGGGTAAAAAATTATGGATTGATATCCAATTCTACCGCATCTACAATATATTCACTCTCACCACGCCAGGGCAACGTGCCATTTTTTTGCAGGTAATGTAACTTTACATTTTTACCTTCAAATTTTTGCATGGCCTTAGCCACACTGTCAACGGTTACAGAAAAATAAAATTTTTCAGAGGCAATACCCACATTGGAGGTAGAAACTATACTGCGTTGCACCAGTTCACCTTCATAAGTTTTAAAAATATTTCCCTTATGAGAAAGTTTTTGTAATAAGCCGCTCCGGTATCCATCACTGTAAGTATAATAATATTTCCAGTAGCCAAACAACAGTAATACTGCAAGCAGAATAAATGTAAACCAACGCACAAATTTTTTAAACCCGCCTGCTTTTTTTGGCAGTGGCCTTACTGCATCAGCAGATTTTATTTCTTCCATATTTTTATTTTTATTGCAAGATAATTATAATCCGTATTTATCTACCAAATAAACCATTGCCGCCATAACAGCAGCGCCTAAATTTAATTCCTGTGCATTTACATTTTCAAAAACATCTGTAGCAGCATGGTGTAAATCAAAATACCGCTGGCCAGTGGTATTTAAACCAAACTGGGCCGTTTTAAAATTAGTTTGCAAAGGGCCAATATCTGCACCGCCTCCACCACCTTCGCTAAAAGAAAATTTATCAGCATCATAAGGTGTAAAATATTTTTTCCAATTTTCCACTTTTGCATATTGTTCCTTCGTCATACCGCAATTAAAGCCACGTGGGTATTCGGCACCGCCATCGCTTTCCATTGCCATAATGTGTTTTTCTTTTTTAGCTTTAGCTTCTTCCGCATATTTATTTCCCCCACGTAACCCGTTCTCTTCATTTGCAAATAAAACAATGCGGATGGTTCTTTTTGGCTTATATCCGGCAGCATTAAACGCTCTTAAAATTTCTATACTTTGTACCATGCCGGTGCCATCATCACTTGCGCCTTCGGCAGCATCCCAGCTGTCTAAATGCCCGCCAACAGTAATTATTTCATCAGGAAATTCCGTTCCCTTTATTTCGCCAATTACATTGTGCCCAATAGTATCGGGCAGCATTAAACAGTTGGTTCTTAAAAAAAGTTTTTCAAATTTATAAATACCTTTTAAACCATTGCTTAATTTATCCGCATCTTTTGTACTTATTGCAACTGCCGGTATTTTTGGAAAACTATCGTTGTATCGTAATGCACCTGTATGCGGATTATCATCGTATGCAGCAGTAACCGAGCGTACAATAACTGCTACTGCGCCATACTTCGCAGCTGCGGATGCTCCACTGCTTCTGTATCTTACTGCATCACCATATGCCCCACGTAATAATGTTTTATTAAAAGGGTAATTAAAAAAAACAATATTACCTTTTACTTCATCTTTTATTTTATTTAAATCTTCAAAATTTTTAACTTCAATTACTTTAGCACTAACACCCGCCTTG
>NZ_JANPCM010000521.1:0-4458 GCF_031430955.1 Ferruginibacter sp. | reverse complement strand
CTTAAAACTTTTTGAAGATGGTTGTTAAAGAACTAAGTTAGTACAATGTTTGAAAGCAAATCACAACATAGATGCCGCAAGGGTTGCCTTTCAGCAAGTTGTTAAAGAACTAAGTTAGTACAATGTTTGAAAGCAAATCACAACAGTACAAAAAATATATCTAATAATTAAAAAATAACACCCGTATAAAAATTAATTCCCCAGTTTCAACTAATTTCACCGCTATAAAAAATTGAGTTCTCAAAAAAAATTATGTTTTTAAAAATACTAACGGTTGCAGCCCTTGCCACCTTTGAAATATATGTTGCCATACCAACAGGTTTTGCATTTGGGCTTTCGCCATGGATAATATTTTTTGCAAGTATCACCGGTGGATTAGTAGGTGTTTTTGTGGCTGCATTCCTCGGCGATAAAATCAGGTCATTCCTTTATAAAAATAAACCTAAAGAAGAAAAAAAGTACAAGCATCCTATGGTACATAAAATTTGGGAGAAATACGGTATTGTTGGATTGGGCTTTTTTGGTACCATGTCTGTTGGCGCACCAATAAGTATTGCGGTAGGCGTTGGCTTAAATGCAAATTTAAAAAAATTACTTACCTGGTGTTGTGTTGGTGTAGCATGCCGCTGTGTTATATTTACATTGATAGGGTATTACGGACTTAAATTATTTTAACTGCCTTATTTAATTTTATTTTTTCTCTTTAGCCTTTTTGCCATTATTAAAAGGGTTCCAGCTTACTTTCAATTTTCCATCATCGCCGGTTTTGGCACGTACCCTTATTTTAGCACCTGTTTTTCCTTTCTTAATTACCTCTTCATCATCTGCAATTTTTTTAAGGTTACTTAATGGTAATTCAATATTCATATCCGTTCCTTTTTTTGTATCATATACACCACCAACAAACATGGTAAATACATTAGATCGGATTTCCATTTTATCAAAACTGATGGCACTGCCGTTTACAGTAAGTGTATTATTTAATTCTGCAAAACGAACGTTTGAAAAATCTCTTTTTTTAAATAATGATGCAGCAATTTTTTGCAGGGGTTCAAAATTATTAAGCTCCCCGTTTATTACACTAAACTTTACAATACTGGCTAAACTGTTACTGCTTATAATTCCTTTGTCAGAAATATTTGCAGTAAGATCAACAGCACCGGATAACTGCCCTTTCATATTCTCACCGGTTATAGCATCCTGCCCAAAATTATTAAAGGATTTAAACAATGCCGGGATATCTGTATTGGTGATTACAGATTGCATTTTAACTGCATTGGCTGTGCCATTATCTGTTAATGAACCATTGAATGACATAGCACCACCAGCATGGTTTAAACGGGCATTATTTAAAATAATTTGATTTTGCAACAATGAAACAGAGGTATTAAAATTTGTTGCAGTAAATTTTTTATAGTTTAATCTTACCGCCTGCACATTTAAATTTGCCGTACCATATTCCAGCATATCGTCAATTTTATTAGCCATACGGATAAGTTTATTTTTACCCGGCAGTTTTTTTTCTGTTCTTTTTGATTTTTTTCCTAAAAAATTAATAAAGTCATCGAGATCGAGGTTGGGCGTTGCTACGTTCCATTCTAAAACTAATTTTTCAGGATAGGTATAAATTAATTCCGTTAAATTTTTTACAGCACCATTCATATTTAATGCGGTTGAACCAGCCTGCGCTTTTAATTGCTCTATAAATACATCTTTATTTTTAAAAACAAAATTTCCCTGTAATTTATCAAGTGTAATATTTCTTGGCAAATAATTTATGGCAGCGTCTTTTAAAAGTATATTGCCATGCATTACAGTAGCAAGGGTATCATTATCAGTTAGCGAACCTTTATAATTAATATTCATTTCGCCATTGCCTTTTATAAACCGCATGGTATTGCTCCCTGTTAAATCATTTAATGCAACAAGTTTAAAATTAGAATGAAGATCACACGTTAAAAAGGGTTGCAAAAGATTTGAAATTTCAATTTTATTTGCAGTTAGTAAAATATTTTCCCAGTTTGCGCTAAAGGCTTTTATTGAAAGCTGAGAGTTATCGTCCAGCCTTGGTTTGCCTGGATCTATTTCGTTGGTAAAATCTCCTGCAAAAGAAGATTTATTAAACTGGCCGGCAGGCGTTTCTATATCAGCATCTTTTACAGTAAAATAAATAGCTGTAAGAGGAATTGTTTTATATAGTGTTGGCCCGGTTAATTCGGCGTTAATATCAACCGGTTGTAAAATATTAAATGCTGTAAATTTTTGCTGCGTTGTTTGCGTAAGCAGGCTAATGGCTTTTTTAAAATCTATTTTTTGTGTTTTTATTGCAAGAGAAAAATTTTTTTCTGTGGTGGAGAATTTACCAGTAAATAAAAAAGACTGCTTATCTATGTACAACTTAATGTTATTGAAAACTATATTTTTTGATTTAGTAAACTGTAAATTAAAATCGCCTGAAAGTAATTTTTCTTTTAGATAACTTCCTTTGGTGGTATTAAACCCCAAACCGTGTACAAAAGCATTGATATTTATTTTAAATAATTGTCCGCTGTCGGTAGATACAATATCACACTCCATTTTTTTTAATTCTATGTCATGAAATTTATTACGGCCGGGATAATCAAAAATGATCCTTGTATTTTTAAATAACAAACTGGGTATATTGCCGCCTTTATTTTCTTCGGCTGTTTCATTTGCTTTTACAAGGTTAGCATTGCCGGCCGTATCAGTGTAATAATAAATCACTGCATTTTCAACGGTAACTTTTCCCACTGCAGGTTTACCAGAAAAAAGACTGAAAAATTGCAGGCGTGCATAAATATTTTCAGCCTTTAAAAAATCGTGGTGATGGATATTCCATAAAGAATCTTTTATACTTACATTATAAAGACGGATAGAAATATTAGGGAAATTATAGAAAAAATTAGTAGAGAGATTTTCTATTTCTATTTTTCCTTCTATTTGCCTGTTGATGCCTGCTTTTACTTTTTCAAGAATAGTTCCTTTGTTGTAGGTTATATATCCCCACAAAAAAAGCCAGGCGCAAATTAAAATTATTACGCCAATTGCAGTTACACGTAGTATTATACGGTATGTTTTTTTCAAAAAAATATTTTAGTGGTTACTTAAACCACATACAGGGGAGAAGGAGTTATAAATTTACGTAAACAAAACTGAACAGGATTGGGTATAAAGAAAATATGAAGAATAATGTAAAATTTAAAAAATCATTTCGGGTATTTCCCCTTCTGCAATTAATTTACCGGCAGTTTTTGCAATAATCTCCTCAACAGAAATACCCGGCGCCCTTTCTAATAATTTAAAGCCTTTATCAGTAACTTCTACCACTGCCAATTCTGTTACAATTTTTTTTACACAATTTTTTCCAGTTAATGGCAAAGTGCATTGCGGCAACAATTTACTTTCGCCTTTAGGATTAGTGTGCATCATAGCTACAATAATATTTTTTGCTGCAGCAACTAAATCCATTGCGCCTCCCATTCCTTTTACCATTTTACCGGGTATTTTCCAATTGGCAATATCTCCATTTTCGCTTACTTCCATTGCGCCTAATACGGTAAGGTCCACTTTACCTGCCCGTATCATTCCAAAGCTCATAGCACTGTCGAAAAATGCAGAGCCGGCCAGCGTTGTAATGGTTTGTTTTCCAGCATTAATTAAATCAGCATCTTCTTTGCCTGCTATTGGAAAAGGCCCCATACCCAGCAAGCCATTTTCGCTTTGCAGTACTACACTTATACCTGCAGGAATATAGTTTGCCACTAAAGTGGGAATACCAATACCAAGATTAACATAGTATCCATCTTTTAGTTCCTGTGCAATACGTTGTGCTATTTGTTCTTTTGTTAAAGCCATACCCCCTGTCCCCTAAAGGGGAACTTAGTTTTTAAGTTTATAATTATTCAGCAACCACTTTCAAATTTGATGATTAACTTTTATTTTTTATCTGATTTATTTTTGAATCCTTTAATGACATTTGAACTCCAAGTTCCCTCTTCAGGGGGCGGAGGGGGCTGTAGTACGCTGCTCAATTCTTTTCTCATAATTTTCTCCCATAAAAATTCTATGTACATAAATTCCAGGGGTGTGTATTTGATTGGGGTCTAATTCCCCAGCCGGCACAAGCTCCTCTACTTCGACAATGGTTATTTTACCGGCCATTGCCATTAAAGGGTTAAAATTTCGGGCTGTTGCTTTATAAATTAAATTGCCATCCGTATCCCCTTTCCATGCTTTAACAATTGCATAATCAGCATCAAAAGCATATTCCATTAAATATTCTTTGCCGTTAAATATTCTTATTTCTTTTCCATCGGCTACTTCAGTTCCTACTCCCGCTGGTGTAAAAATTGCCGGCATCCCATAACCCGATGCCATACACCTTGTTGCTAAAGTTCCCTGTGGTATCAGCTCCACTTCCAATTCGCCACTTAGTAA
>NZ_JANPCM010000520.1:0-3299 GCF_031430955.1 Ferruginibacter sp. | reverse complement strand
GTATTACTACAAAAATTACATTATTCTTAAATAAAAATTCTCCTGTTTCTGCAGGATTAGCAGCTTTCCAAATTTCATTAGCAGTAGCTCCCATGGTGCTTCCGGCTTCTATACCAAAACTAAAACAGGCACTGAGTACGCCAGATATTATTGCAAGAACTAAACCTTTAGTCAATTTAAATTCGCTGCCGGCAGCATCTACACCCGTACTTCCTAAATCTTTATCTTTCATTCCCCCGGCCTTACCGCAAATTACAATACCAATTATGCAAAGCACTAAACCTGTCATTACCATTAATCCCCATGATGTACCAAATAAATCTGCAATAGTATCTTTTCCTGTTTTAGGATTAAAATAATAATATACCGATGGCACTATTGCACCAAAGAAAGAACATAAACCTAAAATTATTGAACTGCCTAATGATACACCAAGATATCGTACACCAAGGCCGTAAGTTAAACCACCAATGCCCCATAATAAACCCATTAAATAGGTAGAACCGAGTACAGTTGAAGAAGAGGATTTAATGATATCCATAAAACCGGGAATGGTAAGATACGCTGCAAGAGGGGGAACAATTAACCAGGAAAATAATCCCCCAACAATCCAAAAACTTTCCCAACTCCAGCCTTTTACTTTTTTATACGGCATGTAAAAACTGCCCGATGCAAACCCACCAATGAAGTGAAATAAAACTCCCAAAATAATTCCCATACAGATCGTTTTTTTAAAATATAGCTAAGCAATTATGCTGTAAAATAAATTGAAATAGCCTGCGCTGCATCATGTACTATCATGCATTTAAATAAAACGCCTACTTTTGTTTAACTTTCAGCTAAAATTATATTGAACACCACAGACGATGCTATCTCCCTTTAACAAACTTATTTACATAGACGAATTTTCGGCCACACCTAAATACCAGCAACTGGCCAATTGCATTATTAAAGCAATTGAAACGCAAAAATTACAGCTGGATGATGTGCTGCCTTCCATTAATGAATTAAGTTTTGAGTTTGAAATATCACGTGATACTGCTGAAAAAGGGTACCGGTATTTAAAGAAAAGTGGTATCATTGGATCGGTGCCGGGCAAAGGGTATTATATAAAGAACGTTGATGTTGGACAGAAAATAAAAATATTTCTGATGTTCAACAAACTGAGTGCCCATAAAAAAATTATTTACGATGCTTTTGTAAGTACTTTGGGAGATTCTGCAGCAATTGACTTTTATATTTATAACAATAACTTTTCTCTATTTAAAAGTTTGCTATTAAATAATAAAGAAGACTATAATTATTATGTTATCATTCCGCATTTTATGGAAGGCAGTGAAAATGCCCACAAAATTTTAAACAATATCCCTAAAGAAAAATTAATTTTATTAGATAAACTGGTACCGGGAGTAACCGGTAATTACGGTGCCATTTACGAAAACTTTGATAAGGATATATACATTGCACTGGAACAGGCATTGCCCAATTTAAGCAAGTACCACACCCTTAATATTATTTTACCCGAATACACTTATCATCCAGGAGAAATTACCACCGGCTTTGCAAAATTTTGCCAGGAGTATGCTTTTAACCATAAAATTGTACACGACATCAGCAGGGAAGAAATTAATAAAGGCGAGGTTTACATTAATTTAATGGAAGATGACCTGGTACTGCTGATTGAAAAAATATTAAATAAAAAATTGAAAATAGGTAAAGATGTAGGCGTAATTTCTTACAATGAAACTGCACTTAAAAAAATTATCTTAAATGGTATTACTACCATCTCCACCGACTTTCAGATGATGGGAGAAAAAGCAGCGGAGCTTATTTTAGATAAATCGGTGGAGCATATTGAAGCCAGGTTTTATTTAACGCTGCGGAATTCCTTGTAAGGTTGCCAAAGATTGCATCAATTGTTTTTTCAAAAAGAAATGCGGTTCAATTAATTAAACCGCATAATAATTTTTGTTTGAAATTTGTGTAATCTGTAGTTCCCAAATTTACACCTCAACCCTTTTCATTTTTGGAATTAATAAATGCATAACAAGCCACCCCACAATGTAAGAAAGCGCACACACAGCAAACATAATATAATACGCTGTTTCAATCTGATCAATACTTCTGTAATAAACAAACATTTTCTTTTGCACAAATAGAGAAAGAAAGATTCCACCCAGGCCACCAAACATGCCGCCAATACCAGTTACAGAAGCGGTTACTTTTTTAGGGAACATATCACTTACAGTAGTAAAAATATTTGCACTCCATGCCTGATGTGCAGCCGCTGCAATACCAATAACTAAAACAGCCAGCCACATATCTATTTTACCCAATACCAAAGCAAAGAAAATAGGCAGTACAAATAAGGCATAAATAAACATTGATGTTTTTCTGGCTTTAAAAACCGGCCACCCCTTTTTAATTAAGTATAATGGTAACCAACCGCCACCAACGCTACCAAAAGTTGAAATAATATAGACAGTAGCTACCGGCCAGCTTGCTGCCGTGAGTTTAATTTTATAAACACTTTCAAAAAAATCGGGCAACCAAAAAATATAAAACCACCAAATAGGGTCAGTTAAAAACTTGCCTAATACAAATGCCCATGTTTGCCTGAACCCTAATAATTTAAACCACGAGACCTTTACCCCATCATCAACGCTACTAATGGCTTCGTCTTTGTCACTTTCAATATATATCAATTCAGCATTTCCTAAACGCTTTTGTCTTCTTGGTATATCATAAAGTATAACCCAAAAAATCAACCACACAAAACCTAACAGTCCGGTTATAATAAATGCCCATTGCCAGGAAAAAGTAATAACAATCCACGGTACACACAACGGAGTAACAATGGCACCAATATTAGCCCCTGAATTAAAAATGCCAGTTGCCAGAGCTCTTTCTCTTTTTGGAAACCACTCTGCTACTGTTTTTATGGCAGCGGGAAAATTACCAGACTCAGTAAGACCTAATGCGCCACGTACAATTTTAAAACCGGTTACCGTATTTACTAAAGCTGTGGCAACACCAACCAAGCTCCATAAAAAAGTATAAAGGCCATAACCAATTTTAGTTCCCAATTTATCAATAATCCTTCCAGCGCCAATCATGCCCAGTGCGTAAAATATTTTAAAAGTAATTTCTACGTCTGCGTAATCGCCATCGGTCCACCCTAAATCAGTTGTGAACGTAGATTTTAAAAAACTAATCACATTTCTGTCGATATAGTTAATAGTTGTAGCAAAAAAAATCAAGCTGCAAATAGTCCAGCGGTATTTACCAATTTTTTCGTT
>NZ_JANPCM010000519.1:0-12175 GCF_031430955.1 Ferruginibacter sp. | reverse complement strand
GAGAATTATTTCTTATAGATAATGTAAATGAAGTTTGTGAGGCACCGGTTAAATAAGTAAAACCTTTTTTTGTCCACAGGCCATTGTAAGGTAAATCACCGGTGGTATAATAATCAATACCATTTAATTGAAAAGTTAAGTTAGGCTTTACACCCGGCGGATAAGGGCCGTTAAATAATGCATTTAAAGCACCACGGCCATTACTGTCGCAGGAACATTTAGAACAAATATTTCTGAACCAGGCACTAAAATCGTAATAGGTAGAAGGGCATAAATTATTTACTGTTTGTTGTATAGCGGGGCTGATGGCATAACTGGCATTTACCACTGCCATGTATCCACCATTGGCACCGACGGCTGTTGCAGGATTACCAAGTGTGGGACTGGCGGCACCGGTATGATCCCCAATAATATCCCACACCGAAAATACTCTTGAATTATCAGGATAAGGAACTGCATTGTTAACAGCACCTGCGGCACTGCTGTTATTGCATATTCCATAAAATCCGTCATTAGGTTGATTGGCAGAAAAATTTACAAAAGTGTAACCCGGTACAATTGCTGATGCACTTCTGTTTCTTACAGTACCGGTACCAAAAGTTCCGTTGTTTTCAATAAGTGCATTGCCGCCAACAAAATTAGGGCACACACCAATATTTTGAAAAACCATAAGGTTGTTGGGAGCAAAAACTGCAGTTACCGCAGTGGCAGATTGTGTGTAACGAAAAGACCCACCCGGCATAGTTAGTAAACTGTTATATGCAACAGTATTATTTATTTTTACCCTGTACGATGCTACCATTATACATACACTACCATAAAAAGAAGGTTTGTCGTTATAGGCAATAGTGCCCCCGCCTGTTGTTGCATTACCGGTATTTGTTGCAATTCCTGCTGTTCTGCCCAAATTAATCCTTAGTGTTCTGTTTACATTGTTAAACATGGCAGCGTCATCGCTTGCAATATCAGTATAAGCCCTGAAGGTTAAACCTTCGTTGGTTATAATTTTAAGTGTGTTGGGTAAATAAGTAAAGTTGGCATTAATGGTATCGTTATATCTAACTTGTGTTATAGACAATGCTGCAAAATTATCTACAGCAATGGCAGCACGTATCTCAAGTGTGTCACCGGGTTCAAATGTGCCCCCTGTTAAATTTTTAGAAACATTGATATAACTTTTTCCAGTTTTTACCTGTGCATTCAAGCGTTGATTAATAATCAGGCCTGATAAAAAAATAACAGCAAAATAAATTTGTAGTAGATGTCTTTTCATAGTATTTCAGTTTTGGTGCTGAAAATGGGATTCGGATATTTATAATATTCATCATTGTTGGCATTACTTGATGTAATTTATTATTCCCGCAAAAAGGAATAATACTATTTGCCTTATGGGAAGTACGAGGGTAGAATCTGTACCAGGATTATTTATTAAAACAGTAAAATAATACCTGGGTTTTTAATGGTTAATTACAGCACTTATTACTTTGACAACGCAATAAATTTGCTGTTAGTATGAAAAAGAATCACTTCTTTTAAAATTGTTTATAAATACCTGAAATTCAGTTTTTTTACTTAAAAATTTCATGAATTTTACTTGTATTTTTTTAATGGATATAGTACAATTTATTTGGTCTGTGGTACTTTTACAAGTAATTTAAGCAGGGTGTTATTTCGTTTTTTACGCTGTTTTACCTGCATGTATATAGATGGATACTAACGGCTAATATTTTTTCGTTTTTAAATCAGGTGCTTTAAAATCTTTTTAAAAAGGGTTCGGTTTTTGTGTTATACTATTTCAGTTTTACTAGACCAATAAAAATCCAACTATGAAAAAAAAATTAATACTCATGAGTAAAATATGCTGCATATTTTATTTTTTTATTTGTGCCCATCATATATCTGCCCAAACATCATTTACAAAACGAACGGTTGCATCCGGATTTAATTCGGCATGGGAGGTTGTATATGGCCCCAACGATTCGTTGTGGGTTACAGAAAATAAAGCATACACTATAAGCAGGGTAAGTATTGCCACTGGACAGAAAACAGCGTTAATAGATTTAAGAGCAACTGACCCATCAATAAATTTTACATCAGGCAGCGGCACACAACCACAGGGAGGCTTGATGGGGTTAGCCATACATCCTAATTTGTATTCAACAGACGAGGCGGTTAGAAATGCGGCGCCATGGGTTTATGCTGCATATGTATATAACAGAGGCGCTTGCCCCGGCACAAATACCAGTTGTATTTTTACAACAAAAATTGTAAGGTTCGAATATGATGGTAACACTTTATCTAACCCCGTAACTATTTTAAATAACATACCGGGCAGCAGCGATCATAATTCGGGCAGGTTAGTAATTGGCCCTGTTATTGAAACGGGAGCTGATGCTGACCATACACAATACAGGCTATACTACACCGTAGGTGATATGGGTGCAGGACAGTTTTTAAATACTACCCGGCCGGAAAATGCACAGGATGTAAATATTATGGAAGGAAAAGTATTAAGAATAAATACCCGAATTGACAATGATGGCGGAGCAGATAACTGGGTGCCAAATGATAACCCGTTTTATAATTCATCAGCTATTACACCGCAGGATTATGTTTTTTCTTCAGGCCATCGTAATCCGCAGGGCCTTGCATGGGGTAATGTAAATGGCACAAACTTTTTGTACAGCAGCGAACAGATGGACAGGACCGATGATGAAATAAATATTATTGAATCCGGAAAAAATTATGGATGGGATAAAGTGTCGGGCTATTGCGATGACAACGTAAACGGTTACCGCATTGGCCAAAATAACAGTGCGGATGAAGATGCATTTTGTACAGCTAATGTTGGGGTCCACAAAGAACCCATCTTTACTTTATTTACAGCAACTGCTGCGGAGATGCCTGCTTTAATGACTGAATCAAACAATAACCTTTGGCCAACAGTTGCCTGTTCAAGTATTGATTTTTATGGACAGAATATTATTCCAGGATGGTCGGCTTCTTTATTAATTACACCGCTCAAAAAAAATATGATTTACAGGGTTAAATTAAATGCTGCAGGTAATGGTATCACCGGAGATACGGTATCTTATTTTAGGGGCGATGGTAACAGGATAAGAAGAATTACCACCAGCCCCGACGGTTTTAAATTTTATGTTGCCCGTGATGTTGGGGCTATTTCAAATGGGGGAAGTATTATGGAGTATGCGTATACCGGGCCACTATTGGCAATAAATGAAAATGGAGAAAAACTAATTGTAGTAAAAAATCTGGTAAAGATTTATCCAAACCCGGTTTCAAATATTTTAAATGTACAGGCTAAAAAAGAAATGCGTAAACCTTTACTTGCACAGTTATATGATATGAATGGAAAGCTGGTGAATGCAACAACATCTTATAAAAATAATTTTTCAATAGATATTTCTTCTTTACCAAAAGGTATTTATACTTTTAAATTGTATAATGCTTTTGATGTAGAGATGCAGATTGAAAAGATAATTAAATTTTAAACTGATTAATTCAATAAAAATAAAATGCCGCAATTTTTGTTACGGCATTTTTATTAAATTTTTCCCACCATCTTTTCCGGTATTACCCATTCGTCAAATTCTTTTGGTGTTACATAGCCTAACTTAACCGCCATTTCTTTTAAAGTACTATTTTCTTTATGTGCTTTCTGTGCAATTTCTGCAGCTTTGTAATAACCAATTTTTGTATTGAGTGCAGTAACCAGCATTAGCGAATTGTCTAAATGTTTTTTAATGTTTGCTTTTAGTGGTTCAATCCCTACTGCACATTTATCATTAAAACTTACACAGCCATCACCAATTAATCTTGCACTGTGTAAAAAATTATAGATCATCACCGGTTTAAAAACATTTAATTCAAAGTGGCCGTTGCTGCCGCCAATACCAATAGTAACATCATTGCCCATTACCTGTGCAGCAATCATGGTTAATGCTTCGCATTGCGTGGGGTTTACTTTACCGGGCATTATTGATGAGCCAGGTTCATTATCAGGAATATAAATTTCGCCAATACCACTTCTTGGTCCGCTCGATAACATGCGGACATCATTGGCAATTTTCATTAAACTAACGGCAACAGTTTTTAAAGCACCATGTGCTTCTACAATGGCATCGTGTGCAGCCAGTGCCTCAAATTTATTTTCTGCAGTTTTAAAAGGAAGTTTGGTGAGTTTTGCAATATGCTTTGCAACATTTACATCATAATTTGGCGGCGTATTAATTCCTGTACCAACAGCAGTGCCTCCCAATGCAAGTTCACTTAAATGGGGCAATGTATTCTTTATGGCTCTTAGTCCATGATCTAACTGCGATACATAGCCACTAAACTCCTGGCCTAATGTTAGTGGTGTAGCATCCATAAAATGTGTACGGCCGATCTTTACAACTTTTTTAAAGGCCTTAGCTTTTTTATCAAGTGTATCTCTAAGTTTTTTTATTCCTGGTATTGTAGTTTCAATTAAAATTTTATAAGCAGCTATATGCATAGCTGTTGGAAAAGTATCGTTGCTGCTCTGGCTTTTATTTACATCATCATTAGGATGTAAATATTTTTCTTTATCAGATAATTTACCGCCGTTAATTACATGGCCACGATAAGCCACCACTTCATTTACGTTCATATTGCTTTGGGTACCGCTGCCCGTTTGCCAAACTACAAGGGGAAAATAATCATTTAGTTTCCCTTCTAAAATTTCTTTACAAACCCTGCCAATTAAAGCGGCTTTCTTTTTGGCTAATACTCCAGCGTCGGCGTTAGTTAAAGCAGCTGCATGTTTTAAGTAAGCAAAAGCGGCAATAATTTCTTTGGGCATTTTATTAATGTCCTGTGCAATTTTAAAATTATCGATACTGCGTTGTGTTTGTGCACCGTAATACGCATCAACAGGCACTTTTACTTCCCCCATTGTATCTTTTTCTATTCTGTATTCCATATAAACAATTGATTGATATAAAATTATTCATACAAAGATAAATGATATACCTGAGTGAGTAAAAACACCAAGTAAGATGTACCGAAAAAGATATTAACATTTGAACATTTACTATTTTTTAATAGTTATAATAATACTACATTTAATGCTGCTTTATTTACTAAAACAAACAAACTATTATGAGAAAAGCTTTATTACTAACATTAATGTTAGGGTTGATTAGTTCTTTGGCGTTTTCACAAACAGACAAATTTTGGTCTGCAAACAATGAAAGCCGCAGCACCATTACAACAGATAAGGCTGTTGCAAGACTAACTTATCCTAAAGCCTTTAAATTATTTAATTTAAATACCGAACTGCTAAAACAAGAATTGTTTTCAATCGTAGGCAGCAGGCCTTCAAAATTTTCTTCAGTTATTTCGCTTCCTAATGCTGAGGGAAAATACGAACAGTTCGAAATATTTGAAGCTTCAAATTTTGAGCCTGATTTGCAGGCACAATTTCCACACATCAGGGCTTATTCAGGTAAAGGGATCACTGATAAATATGCTACTTTAAAATTGAGTATTTCTCCGCAGGGGATTCAAACGATGGTTTTTAGAACGGATAAAGCAAACGAATTCATTGAACCTTATTCAAAAGATCATACGGTTTATGCTGTATTCAGTTCTCACAGAGAAAAAGGAAAATTACCATGGACCTGCACCACAGAAGAAAAACAAATGGATGCTGATATTAAGTCAAAAATTCGGGAACCATTTTTATCAGGCAGTTCTACAGGGCAGTTAAAAACTATGCGTTTAGCACAGTCTTGCAACGGAGAGTATGCAAACTTTTTTGGTGCAACAGGTGCTGCACAGGTAGGGTTGGTTTTAGCAGCATATAATGCAACGCTTACACGTTGTAACGGATGCTATGAAAAAGATCTGGCATTACACCTTAATCTTATTGCAAACACAACCGCAGTTATTTATTATAATCCCTCAACAGATCCTTACTCAACAACTTTAAGCCAGTGGAACGCACAATTGCAATCTACGTTAACATCAGTTATTGGAGAAGCCAATTATGATATTGGCCACATGTTTGGTGCATCTGGTGGAGGCGGTAATGCAGGTTGTATCGGTTGCGTTTGTGTAAATGGTTCTAAAGGAAGCGGTATCACTTCGCCTGCAGATGGTATTCCACAGGGAGATAATTTTGATATAGATTATGTAGCGCATGAAGTAGGCCATCAGTTGGGTGGCAATCACACTTTCTCTATGTCGCTTGAAGGCACAGGTGTAAATAAAGAAGTGGGTTCCGGTATTACTATTATGGGGTATGCAGGTATTACTGCTCAAGACGTAGCACCTCACTCTATTGATATATTTCATGAAGCAACCATTGCACAAATTCAAGCCAATTTAGCTGCTAAAACTTGCCCCGTATCTGTAGCAATGACGGCTAATAATGCCCCGGTTGTTGCAGCAGTTAGTAATTATACTATTCCCATCAGTACACCATTTGCTTTAACAGGTGCTGCAACAGATGCAGAAAATGATCCGTTAACTTATTGCTGGGAGCAAAATGATAATTCAACTGTTTCAGGTGCAAGCAGTGTGGCATCGCCAACTAAAGCAGCAGGCCCAAACTGGTTATCATTTCCTGCTACAGTTACCGGCACAAGAACATTTCCAAAATTATCAACCATACTCTCAGGTTTAAATGTAACGCCACCATTACCCGGCGGCGATGCAGGTGCAAATATTGAAGCTTTAAGTTCAGTTTCCAGAACTTTAAATTTCAGGGTAACCGTAAGAGATAATAACCCTTATGTTGCAGGTTCAACAATTGGCCAAACTGCATTTACAGATGCTGTAGTTACTGTTACCAATACATCAGGCCCGTTTGCAGTTACTGCACCCAATACAGCGGTAACATGGTCTGCAGGAAGTGCAGCGACCGTTACATGGAGCGTAAATGGCACAACCGCAGCACCAGTAAGTTGCGCTTCTGTAAATATTTTATTATCAACAGATGGAGGTAATACATTTTCAACAGTACTTGCTGCTGCAACTGCCAATGATGGTTCAGAAGTTATTACTGTTCCTTCAACACCGGGAACAACCTGCCGTGTAAAAGTAGAAGCTGTGGGTAATATTTTCTTTGATATTTCTAACACAACCTTTACTATTGGCGCACCTGCAGCTTGCGGAGATGCAACGGGCTTAACAGCAACTTCAATTACACAAACAAGTGCAACGGTTAGCTGGACCGCTGTTAGCGGCGCAATAAGTTATGATGTGGATTATAAAACAAATGCTTCATCAACATGGATAAATGCTGCTACAGCTACAACTGCAACATCAGTTAATTTATCTGCATTAACAGCGGGTACTTTATACGACTGGAGAGTTAGATCAACTTGTACCGGTGGTTCCGGCAATTATGTTCAGTCGCAATTTACAACAGCAACGCCTCCGGTTACATGCCCTGGTATTTATGATGTAAGTACTAATGGAACAACTGGTGGAGCTGCATTAATTCCATTAAACACTGATGTAAAAGGATTGATAAATGTATCGGGAGATAATGATTATTATAAATTTACTATTACTACCGGTGGCACTATCACTATTACATTAAGTACATTACCTGCTAATTACCAGTTGGCATTGTTAAACAGCAGTGGTACTACATTGCAGACATCATCAAGCGGAGGTACTACAAGCGAAACCATTAACGCTACCGTGGCTGCAGGTACTTATTATGCAAGGGTTTATCCAAGAAATAATAATGCTTTTAATGCAACAAACTGTTATACATTAAGGGTACAAACAGGTACAGCTGCAAGAAATGCTGGTGCTGAAATAGTACAATTCTCCAATAACAAATTCTCTGTATTCCCCAACCCGGTTGGATACACAGCAGGGCTTTCATTTACTTCTGCAGTAAATGGTAAAGTAAATGTTATTGTAACCAATCAATTGGGAAGTGTAGTATTAAGAAAAACAATGGCGGTAAATGAAAGAGACAATATCCGGAATTTAGATGTAAGCTTATTGGCAAGTGGAATGTATTTTATTAAGATACAAAATGGTGCCAACATACAAATGGCGAGACTTGTTATTAGTAAATAAAACGAATATTTAAAATTGAAAAGGGGTTGCAATTATTGCAACCCCTTTTTTTGTAATTTAGAGAATGAAAAAAAATGCATTATTTCTTCTTTTATTTATTGCAACAATATCTTCGGCACAAAATAATTTACCCAAACCAACCAAGGCACAATTGGCATGGCATGGCATGGAGTTTTATTTGTTCATGCATTTTGGCCCCAATACATTTACCGATTTGGAATGGGGGCATGGAAATGAAAAGGAAGAAATTTTTAATCCTGCAAAATTAGATTGCAACCAGTGGTGCCGTGTGGCAAAAGCTGCAGGGGCAAAAGGAATTATTATAACAGCAAAGCACCACGATGGTTTTTGTTTGTGGCCCAGTAAATTCAGTAAACATACGGTTAGAGAAAGTAAATGGAAAGATGGTAATGGTGATGTGCTGAAAGAATTATCTGCAGCCTGTAAAAAATATGGATTAAAATTCGGTGTGTATATTTCTCCATGGGACAGAAATCATCCTGATTATGGATCCGAAATATACAACGATGTTTTTGTAAACATGATGACAGAAATCTTTACTAATTACGGCCCCATTTGGGAACTGTGGTGGGATGGTGCCAATGGCGAAGGCCCCAATGGAAAAAAACAAGTGTATGATTGGGCAAGATTTAAAAAAACAGTTCGCCAGCTTTCTCCCAACACCGTAATTTTTAGCGATGTTGGGCCCGATATAAGATGGTGTGGCAATGAAAATGGTATTGCCGGCACTACCAACTGGAACACTTTAAACATCGATGGTTTTGAACCGGGTTTGCATGCACCAACAACGGATACTTTAAATGCAGGAAATGTAAACGGTAAATACTGGATACCTGCAGAGTGTGATGTAAGTATAAGGCCGGGTTGGTTTTATCATAAAGCAGAAGAGGATAAAGTAAAAACACCGGAACAATTGTTTCAGTTGTATTTAAAAAGCGTAGGCCGTGGTGCCAACTTATTATTGAATGTACCACCGGATGGAAATGGGTTGATTACTAAATTTGATTCTGCGGCTTTGGTAGGGTTTAAGAAATTGAGGGATGAAAGCTTTAAAAATAATTTAGCATTAAAAGCTAAAGCATTAATTACTTCCAGTGATTCTATTAAATTTCGTGGATTGGTAAATGATAAAAATGTATCAACTTTTGCAGAAATAACCGACTGCAAAAACGAAATTATACAACTTCATTTTAAAAAATCAACAAAAATAAATTGTGTGATACTAAAAGAAAAAATTAAGGATGGACAGGCTGTTCAAAAATTTTATGTTCAAGTAAGAAATAATAAGCAATTAGAAAATTATATAAATAGTACAATTGGAAATAAAAGAATTGTCACGTTTCCTGCTTTGGAAGTTGATGATTTAATGATATATTTTCTGGAAGGGAAAGAGAGAATAAAGATTAGTGAAATAGAAGTTTATTATATTAATGATAACCTCACCGAAAAATAAATTAAATTAAGATGAAAAAAATATTTTTTTCCCCCATCATACTTTTTTCAATACATATTTATGCACAATCTTATCAACCCACATGGCAAAGTTTAGATAAACGGCCAGTGCCCACTTGGTTTATCGATGCAAAATTTGGCATCTTTATTCATTGGGGTGTTTATGCTGTGCCGGGCTGGTGTACAAAAGGTAATTATGCAGAATGGTACCAGCAGGGTTTACAGGGTAGTGATACGGCAAGACAAAAATTTCATAAAGCAAAATTTGGCGACAGAACTTATTACGATCTGGCAAACGATTTTAAAGCAGAATTATTTAACCCCGATGAATGGGCAAAAGTTTTTGAACAGAGTGGTGCAAAATATATTGTACTTACCTCTAAACATCATGATGGATTTACTTTATGGCCAAACAAAGAAGCCAATAAAACCTGGGGCTTTAAATGGAATGCCGTTGATGTGGGGCCAAAAAGAGATTTGCTGGGTGATCTTTTTAAAGCTGTGCGTAAAACTTCGGTGCATGCAGGCATGTATTATTCTTTATACGAATGGTTTAACCCATTGTGGAAATCTGATAAAAATAAATATGCTGCCGATCATGTGTGGCCGCAGATGAAAGAACTGATCAATAATTATCAGCCCGATGTTTTTTGGACCGATGGTGATTGGGATGCAAGCGATACGGTTTGGAAAAGTAAAGAATTTTTAACCTGGTTGTACAACGAAAGTATTGTAAAAGATAAAATTATAGTTAACGATCGCTGGGGAGCAGGATTACGTTTTAAACATGGAGGAATTTTTACACCCGAGTATCAACCCGATTTAGATTTTGAAGATCATGCATGGGAAGAAAGCCGTGGCATGGGTTTTAGCTATGGATATAACAGGGAGGAAGATGCATGGGATTATAATTCCACCCAATCATTAGTATTGCAACTGATAGATAAAGTAAGCCGTGGTGGAAATTTTTTATTGGATATTGGTCCTGATGAACATGGAAAAATTCCACCGATAATGCAGGAGCGTTTATTGCAAATGGGAGAGTGGCTGAAAATAAATGGCGAAGCAATTTATAATACTGTTAGATGGAAAGCACATTCGCAATGGAGTGAGGGCAACAGGGAATATAAAAACCGCAGTGGCGATATGCTGTTAAAAATTACAGTTGATCCTGACCCGGGTTATGCTGTAAAAGAAATTTTTTATACTTATAATGCGGCAACAAATTCCTTGTATGCCATCTTTCCAAAATATCCTGATAATAAAAAATTAGTATTGAAAGATATTACTCTGCCCATTGGTACAAAAATCAATTTTCTATCCACTAAGGAAAATATAAATTGGAAACAGGAGGATGGTAATACAATAATTAATTTACCTGAGTATAATCCTAATAAAATAAAAGCGCCTTATGCTTATGCTGTTAAAATAGAAAATTTTGGAATGTTTACAGCTAAGCCAAAAATTGAAACAGCATATAAAGCTGATGCTATGAAACCAATTGTAAGCTTTACAACAAAAGGTGTTGAAGCAATAAGATATACAACTGACGGCAGCGAACCCAATCAAAATTCAAACTTATATACCAAACCATTTACAATTGAAAGAACAACTGTAATTAAAGCAAAAGCTTTTTTAGCCGGAGCACTAACCAGTGAAACTAACAGCCTGCCGGTAAAAGTTTTTGAGTGGATGAAACCTGTAAAGGTTAATAATCTTAAATCTTCAATAGCCTATAATTATTATGAAGCAGATAAAGATATTAATTTGGTTAATCCGTTTAAATTAACTCCCGTAAAATCAGGAGTAGTACCAATAATTAATCTTGATAAAAAACAACGTGCCGATAAATTTGCATTTGAATTTTATGGGTTTATTAAAATTGAAAAAGACGGCATCTTTACTTTTTTTACAGAATCGGACGATGGCAGTAAATTATTTATTGATGATATTGAAATTGTAAATAATGACGGCGAACATGGTGCAGCCGAAAAAAGTGGCAGGGCAGCATTAAAAAAAGGTTTTCATAAAATAATAGTTTTATATTTTGACAGTGGCGGTGGTAATACTTTAAAAGTGTTGCTGCAAAAAGAAGGCGGAGAAAAGCAGCAATTATCCCCATCATTGCTGTTTTCTCAATAAAGTATTTTAGCTTTAAGCAGGCTATATGAAGTATGAAAAAATTGCTATCCAATAAAATTGTAATAATTGTGTTGCTGCTTATAAGTGCAGCACTAATTTATTTTTTTGCATTTCCAAAAGATACAATTGATTTTAACACACAGGTAAAGCCCATCTTTAATAAAAAATGTATTGCATGCCATGGAGGCGTAAGGCAAAAAGCAGATTTTAGTTTATTATTCAGGACTGAAGCGCTGGCAAAAACAAAATCAGGAAAACCCGCCATCATTCCCGGCAATGCTTCGGAAAGTGAATTAATAAAAAGAATTACTGCAACCGATCCCGATGAAAGAATGCCTTACAAACATGATGCACTTTCAAAAAACGAAATTGATATTTTAAAAAAATGGATTGATCAGGGGGCAGAATGGGGCGATCACTGGGCTTATGTTTCAGTTAAGCAAACTGCATTGCCCGGCGAAGTGGAACAGGGCTG
>NZ_JANPCM010000518.1:0-3953 GCF_031430955.1 Ferruginibacter sp. | reverse complement strand
ATTTAGAAAACTTAACAGATATAGAAGATAAACCCAATTATAATTTTGTAAAAGGAGATATTACCGATCTTGAATTATTAAGGAGCCTTTTTAAGCAATACAATTTTACAGCGGTATTGCATTGCGCTGCCGAAAGCCATGTGGACAGATCAATTACCGATCCGCTGGCATTCATTACCACCAATGTTTTGGGTACAGCATCTTTATTGCAGGTTGCAAAAGAAAGCTGGAACAATAATTTTACTGATAAAGTATTCTATCATATTTCTACCGATGAAGTGTATGGTTCATTGGGAGAAACAGGTTTTTTTACTGAAGAAACTGCTTATGACCCACGCAGCCCTTACTCTGCATCTAAAGCGTCGTCCGATCATATAGTTCGTGCATTTTATCACACGTATAAAATGCCCGTAAAAATCAGCAACTGCAGCAACAATTACGGCCCATTTCATTTTCCCGAAAAATTAATACCGCTTTGTATTTTCAACATCATCAATAATAAACCCCTTCCCATTTATGGCAAGGGAGAAAATATAAGAGACTGGCTTTTTGTAGAAGATCATGTAAGGGCCATCGATGTAATTTTTCATAACGGTAAAGTTGGGGAAACCTATAATATTGGCGGCCACAACGAATGGACCAATATTGCATTGGTAAAAGAATTGTGCAAACAAATGGATGAAAAATTGGGCAGAGAAAAAGGAACTTCAGAAAAATTAATTACTTATGTTAAAGACAGGGCTGGCCACGATTTGCGGTATGCTATTGACGCCACTAAGTTAAAAAATGAATTAGGCTGGATGCCATCTTTACAATTTGAAGAAGGCATTAGTAAAACAATAGATTGGTATCTTGAAAACGAAAAATGGCTGGAAGAAGTTACCAGCGGGAATTATCAGAAATATTATAACAAACAGTATGGCGTTTAGGCGTTTAGATGTTTAGTCTGCAGCATAAAAATATTTATCACTTTTATAAAAGTAAAATATATGAAAGTTTACTCTTTTGAAAAATTAGATTGCTGGCAACATGCACGCCAATTAGCAGTATGGACTTATAAATCTACTAAGCATTTTCCATCAGAAGAAAAATTTGGTATTATATCTCAAATGCGAAGAGCCGCTATTTCAGTTGCCTCAAATATTGCAGAAGGAACTTCCCGTAAAACAGCAAAAGATCAATCACACTTTAGTACAATTGCTTACAGTAGTACAATTGAATTATTGAATGATTTAATTATATCAAATGATTTAGGATACTTAGCAAACGAAAATTATTCAGAAGGCAGAGATTTGATTGAAAAACAAACTTTGCTAATTGCTGGATTAAGAAAGTCTCAACAAAAAACAAGGTTTCTGTCTTTCTTAAACTTCCTAAACTTCTAAACCCTAAACTTCTAAACTAAATCAATGAAAGGAATTATTTTAGCAGGCGGCTCAGGCACAAGATTGTACCCCATCACCATGGGAATAAGCAAACAATTAATGCCCATTTATGATAAGCCAATGATCTATTATCCGCTAAGCACATTAATGCTGGCAGGCATAAAAGAAATTTTAATAATTACAACACCTGACGATCAGGCACAGTTTAAAAGATTGTTAGGAGATGGCAGCCAGTGGGGATGCACTATTGAATATGCAGTGCAGGAAGTGCCTAACGGCCTGGCACAGGCGTTTGTAATTGGCGAAAAATTTATTGGTACCGATAGTGTGGCATTAGTATTAGGCGATAATATTTTTTAAGGCAGTGGCTTTAGCAAATTACTGCAGCAAAGCGTAAATCCTGATGGTGCAGTTATTTTTGCTTACCCGGTAAGCGATCCGGAAAGATATGGGGTAGTAGAATTTGATGCAGATTTTAACGCATTAAGCATTGAAGAAAAACCACTAAAACCAAAAAGTAATTATGCCGTACCAGGTTTGTATTTTTATGATAATGAGGTGGTGAATATTGCAAAAAACATTCTACCAAGTGCAAGGGGCGAATATGAAATAACCACAGTAAATGATACTTATCTTAAAAAGAAAAAATTAAAAGTGGCTGTGCTCAACCGTGGCTTTGCATGGTTAGATACAGGAACTTTTGAATCGTTAAGCGACGCAGGCGAATACGTAAGGGTAGTAGAAAAAAGGCAAGGCTTAAAAATCGGCTGCCCCGAAGAGATAGCCTGGCGCATGAAATTTATTACTAAAGAACATTTAGTAAAACTGGCAGAAGATTTAAAGAAAAGCGGTTATGGCGAGTACTTAAAAAAAATTGCAGAACAAAACTAACTCATGGCATATTTTGCACACCCTACAGCAATAATTGACGACAATTGTATCATTGGAGAGGGTACAAAAATCTGGCATTTCTCTCACATTATGTCAGGCGCTGTAATTGGTAATAATTGTAACCTGGGGCAAAATGTAGTCGTATCATCCAAAGTTGTTTTAGGCAATAATGTACGGGTACAAAATAATGTAAGCATTTACGAAGGTGTAATTTGTGAGGATGATGTTTTTTTAGGCCCCAGCATGGTATTAACCAATGTAATAAATCCCCGCAGTGCGGTAAGCCGTAAAAACGAATTTAAAACTACGCTGATAAAAAAAGGGGCATCCATTGGTGCCAATGCAACAATAGTTTGCGGCAATACCATTGGCAGTTTTGCGTTTATCGGTGCCGGTACTGTGGTTACAAAAGATGTGCCTGCGTATGCATTAATTATTGGTAACCCTGGCAGGCAAACCGGCTGGATGAGTGAGTACGGCTACAAATTAAAATTTAATGAAAATAATATTGCCGTTTGCGAAGAAAGTAAACAAAAATATATTTTAGAGAATAATGAAGTAAAAAGAATGGTTTAGAAGTTTAGTTCGGATGCTGTAAAATACTCTAAACCTCTAAACCCCTAACCCCTAAACTTTCTAAACCAAAACATCTAAACAAAATCTGCATGAAAAATTTTGCATTAATAGGAGCAGGGGGATACATTGCACCACGCCACATGAAGGCAATAAAAGAAACCGGCAATAATTTACTGGCAGCTTTAGATAAACACGATTCGGTGGGTATTTTAGACAGTTATTTTCCACAGGCAGATTTTTTTACAGAGTTTGAAAGGTTCGACCGCCATTTGGAAAAACAAAAAAGGCTGGGCACTAAAACAGATTATGTAAGTGTTTGCAGCCCCAATTATTTACACGATGCACACATACGCTTTGGCCTGCGCATTGGTGCCGATGTTATATGCGAAAAACCAATTGTACTTAACCCCTGGAATATTGATGCACTTTTAGAAATTGAAAAAGAAACGGGTAAAAATATTTATACTATTTTACAATTGCGCCTGCATCCTGCAATTATTGCTTTAAAACAAAAAATTGATGGTGCACCTGCCGATAAAAAATACAATATCAATTTACAGTACATTACTTCCCGGGGCAACTGGTATCACACAAGCTGGAAAGGTGATATACAAAAAAGTGGAGGTATTGCCACCAATATTGGTGTACATTTTTTTGATATGCTCATGTGGATTTTTGGAGAGGTAAAAGAAAATAATGTAATACAACATACTGCCAGTACCGCAGCTGGAAATTTAGTATTACAAAAAGCAACCGTAAACTGGATGCTGAGTATTGATGCCAATGTATTACCTGCCGGTGTAAAAGCAGCAGGCAAACGCACTTACAGAATGTTAACTATAGATGGCGAAGCCTTTGAATTCAGCGATGGGTTTACAGAATTGCATACAAAAAGCTACAGCGAAATAATTGCGGGCAGAGGTTTTCCTATGAGTGAAACCAAAGCGGCTATTCAAGTGGTGCATGATATAAGAAATACGAAATAACCCCTTCTTCAACTAAATCAACACCACCTGCATAATAGCCGTTTCAATTTACATTATACGTTATAAATCTAAAATATTAAGCTGTTCATGGTATATTTGCGGTCTTAAAAATAAT
>NZ_JANPCM010000517.1:0-6009 GCF_031430955.1 Ferruginibacter sp. | reverse complement strand
ACGCAGCGGTTAAACAATGTATTAATATTTGTCTCTGCGGACTCTGACCCTCAGCGTGCCACATTTTATTATCTGGCCTTTAGGCCACCATAACTTATTTTGCCAGCATAGCATTCTACATTAAGCGCTTCTGTCTTTTATTATGAGGAAAGAAAAAATTACACGCTGAGGTGCAGAGAACGCAGCGGTTAAGAAATGTATTAATATTTTTCTCAGCGGCCTCTGCCCCTCAGCGTGCCACATTTTCTTATCTGGCCTTTAGGCCACTATAACTTATTTTTGCCAGTAAAACATTCTCATTGAGCGCTTCTATCTTTTTATTTACGCCGCCGTTTACACAACTTAATACTCCGTATCCGGCAACCGCTTATTTAAAAGGGTTTTTAAATACAAAAAATATCAGCGCTTACCAGGCCGATTTAGGAATAGAGGTTACCATTGCATTATTTTGTAAAGAAGGGTTACAAAAATTATTTTCTTCAATTGATTCAACAAAAGAAATATCTGCCAATGCAAAACGCATTATTGCTTTGCAGGAAGATTATATCAATACCATTGATGAGGTAATTTATTTTTTGCAGGGAAAAAATCCGGAGCTGTCTTCTTTAATAAGTAAAAGAAATTTTTTGCCCGAAGCAAGCCGTTTTGCACAAACCGATGATTTGCTTTGGGCATTTGGCAGTATGGGTAATCAGGATAAAGCCAAACACTTTGCCACATTGTATTTAGAAGATTTAAGCGATTTGATTAAAGAATGTGTGGATGAACATTTTGGTTTTAGCCGCTATGCCGAAAAATTAGGCAGAAGTGCTAACAGCTTTGATGAATTATATAACGAGTTACAAAAAGATTATACTTACTTAGATAAAATATTAATTGATATTTTAGAAAAGCGGATGGTAAAGGTGCAACCAAAATTGGTTTGTATCTCTGTGCCTTTTCCAGGAAACTTATATACTTCATTGCGTTGCGGCCAATGGATAAAACAATATTATCCTCAAGTAAAAGTTTGTATGGGTGGCGGTTTTGCCAATACTGAATTACGTTCACTGAGTGATAAAAGGGTTTTTGAATTTTATGATTTTATTACTTTAGATGATGGCGAAGCACCAATAGAAAATTTATTTGCTTTTATAGAAGGAAGAAAAACTATTGAAGAATTAAAAAGAACATTTACTTTAATTGACGGCGAAGTAAAATATATCAACAACACTGCATGCACTGATTATAAACAGGGGCAGGTAGGTACGCCTGATTACAGCGATTTTTTATTGGACAAATATATTTCGGCAATAGAAGTGGTAAACCCCATGCACAGTTTATGGAGCGACGGCAGATGGAATAAATTGACCATGGCACATGGTTGCTACTGGGGTAAATGTACTTTTTGCGACATCAGTTTAGATTATATAAAATTATACGAACCCATCACGGCAGAATTACTCTGCAACCGCATGGAAGAAATTATTGCACAAACAGGGCAAAATGGTTTTCACTTTGTAGATGAAGCAGCACCGCCTGCATTGATGAGGGCTTTATCCTTAGAAATTATAAAAAGAAAATTAGTAGTAAGCTGGTGGGCCAATATACGTTTTGAAAAAAGCTTTACCGATGATTTGTGTTTGCTGTTGAAAGCGGCAGGATGTATTGCTGTATCGGGTGGATTGGAAGTGGCTTCAGACCGATTGTTGCTGCTAATTGATAAGGGTATTACTGTTGCACAGGTTGCTAAAGTAAACAAACATTTTACTGAAGCCGGCATAATGGTGCATGCGTATTTAATGTATGGCTTTCCTACACAAACCGCACAGGAAACGATTGATGCTTTAGAAATGGTGCGGCAGTTATTTGAAGCCGGGGTTTTACAATCTGCATTCTGGCATTTGTTTACTATGACGGCACACAGCCCGGTGGGATTGCACCCTGAAAAATATAAAGTACAAAAACTAACGGAAGCGGTTGGCAGCTTTGCCAATAATGATATTGTTCACCTTGACCCCACCGGAGCCGATCATGAAAGTTTTAGTTTTGGATTAAAAAAATCTTTATTAAATTATATGCATGCTGCCTGCTTTGATGTGCCGCTGCATAAATGGTTTGATTTTAAAACACCTAAAACAACTATTCCTGCGGATTATATTTCTAAAGTTTTAACTGAGGAAGAGTATGCAGCTGTAAAACCCAATACAAAAGTGGTTTGGCTGGGTAATACACCTGTTGTAGAAATTTTCACCAAATCTAAAAAAGGTAATCAATGGGAAGTGTGTTCGTTAACTTTTGAAACAAAAAAAGAAACGCTGGAAATTAAAACAGATAAGGAGCAGGGCTTATGGTTAGCCGCAATGCTGGAAAAATTATCAGTAAAAAATATTAAAACTTTTAGTTTGCAGGAAGTAAAATTTGATTATGAAAATGCAGGGCTTAATGACTTTGAATTATTTTGGGATAATAAACCCGTAAATACTTTGTACAAGGCGGGGTTGCTGCAGTTGTAACACCTGGCTAGCTCAGGCTGACACAATGCTTGACGCCCTCTTTAATATTTTTATTTCATCTCCCACGCTAATAAATCCGTTTTGCTGCTGCAAAACATTTTGCCCAAAATAGATTTTATTATTTTTCATGCGGTAAGTGGCCAATGTTGTTAAAGGTTCTTTTCCTTTTTCTGCAGTTTGCTGATTGATGGTTGTCATTACACAGCGGGAGCATGGTTTTACACCAAGAAAATTATTTTCTTTAATTGCGAATTCTCTCATCTCATCTTCAATATGTGCATGGCCACCTGTAAAAACTATATTTGGCCTAAAACGGTTCATGTGTAACGGTTCTAATAATTTTTCGTTCAGATTATCCAGCGAAGATTGCCCGATCATTAATAAAGGATAGCCATCTGAAAAAGAAGTAATCTCTTCGTTGCCTGCATATCTTTTATCTACTAAACGCTTTGTATTTTCAGGCATGTAAACCAATTTACAATTTATCTGCAGCATAGTACTAAACCATTCGTTGCATAAATTATTTACCACAATTGCATCACAAATATCGTCCCACACCTGTACTTTTATTACTGCAGTGTTTTCATTTGTAAATGGAATGATAATGGAAAGTGAAGGATTATTTTTATGAAATACTTCAATGCCTGTTGCTGTTTCGGCAGTTTGTAATAATGCCATTTGCGGATGGCTGCGTTGCGATAAAAATAAATTGTTTTCATCCACCAGCATCCACCTTCTATCGTGTTTAAATCCTGTGCCGGTTATCTCAGCCGTTTGCAGGCTAAAACCTCCCAGCGATTTTATGGGATAGACGAATAAATGAGTTACCTGCATCATTGCACAAATTTATATTTTTTTATATTGATTTAGTTTTATTGTACATTTAAAATAAAAATGAAACCAACTTTAACCATTGAGTATTGCCCCAAATGCCATTGGCTTTTACGTGCCGCTTACATGGCGCAGGAAGTATTAACCACTTTTGCCGATGAAGTTGGTGCAGTTACATTGCACCCCAGTGAAGTAAATGGCCGCTACAATATTTATATTGACGGCAAAAAAATATTCGACAGAAAAGAATATGGCGGCTTTGCCGAAATAAAAGAGATAAAGCAAATGATAAGAGATGTAGTGGCACCGGGAAAAAATTTAGGGCATACTGATACACCTGCGCATCATCAAAGCTGAGGAAGGGAATTAGTAATTAGTAATTTGATATTAGGTACTCAATTTAAAGCGGCTTCAGTAATACCAATTAACCAATAAACCAATAAACTAATCAACCAATAAACCAATAAAATAAACTAACTCATGCTGGGAATAATTCTTTGCGGTGGACAAAGCAGCCGGATGGGCAGCGATAAAGGCCTTTTAGTGCATGAAGCAAAAACATGGGCACAAACTGCTTTTGATAAACTGAGTGTAATAAATATTCCTATAAAATTTTCAGTAAATGAAAAACAGCAAAATGATTATGCAAAAGTTTTTGCAAACGATGTATTGATCGTTGATAATGCTGCTCTTAATATTCACGGGCCATTACTTGGTGTATTATCGGCGCATTTACAAAATCCCAATGACGATTTATTTTTGCTGGCCTGCGATTTACCTTTAATGGAAACCAATCTTTTAAAAGAATTATTTGCCCTGTACCAGCAGAGTAAAAGATATGAAGCCTGTATTTTTACCAATAATAAAGAGCAGGAGCCGTTGTGTGGTATTTATACCGCTGCTGCTTTACAAAAAATTATAACATTGCAGAAAAAAAATAAATTAACAAAACATAGTATGAAATTTATTTTAAGCAAATTAATTGTTTGCGAAATCGCACTGCACGAAAGTCAAAAAGTATATTTCCGCAATTTTAATGCGCATACAGATATCAATGGGTTATAAACTTAGTTGAGATTTTTTTATTTTGCTGAAATTTTCTTTTCCTCCCTCACACATGCTGCAAACATAAGTAGCAGGTAATTTTTCAAATGGCGTGCCTGCGGCTATTTCATACTCAGGTTCGCCAACAGCAGGGTTAAATACCGTTTGGCAATTATTACATTGATAAACAAATTCTTCTGCTATTTTTTCTTTAACCTGTTTTACGGGTGCAGCACCAACAGATTTAGTTTTATTCAGCCCGGCCCGGAAGTTATAAAATTTTAAAACACTTCTGCGAAGCTGCTCGGGTAAAACTATTTTTGGATTGCCGCTGCTGAAAATTTCTTCTGTTCTTTCGTTAGGATTAAAATCTTTCGCACATAAAATATCATACACTTTAAAAAGCTTTATACCCAAAACATCAACCAGGTATCTTTTGCGTACCAGTATGCTGCTGAATATCTCACTTTTCTTTCTTGTTTTTATACCAATGCAAATGCCGAATGTACGGGTGTCATCAATGCTTAAATGCCTGACAAGGTAATTTTTTAATTCAAGCCCTTCCATACAATTGTCTTCTACCTGAAAATTTAATTCATTTGCCGCATGCCGCATATTGATTTGAAATTTTTCCAGTAACGAATTCCAGCTGCCTTTATCTTTTTCTTCAATGCCCTTTATCATTATTGTTTTCCAGGCGGTGCAGCAAAGCTGGCCCAGCTTGGTTTGCAGGCAAAGTTTACAAACACTTTTTAAAAATTCTACATTAAACAATTCATCCCTGCGGTAAATGCCCAACCAGTATTTATTATCGTAACGGTTAAGCCCTTCGTAATAGGGTAAATTAAATTGCGGCAGGTCGGCTTTTTTTTCTGCAGGTTTAATGTTTAAATCTTCTGTTAGTATGGATGAAAATAAAATGTTGCCATCAGCATTGGTATTATCAATATAAGAAGATGGATTCGCAACAATAAGTTGTTCTATTGATTTGGTAAGTTTAGGAATATCGTTAGTGTAACACAACTGATCCCACTCGTAAATAATATTTGTTTTTGGGAAACGAATGATCAAATGCCAGTAATGCTGCGATTCGGATGCGGCTATCCAGTTAATATTACCGGTAAGCATGGGCGTAAAACTCTGATTGCTGTCGCAGATATTTACTTTTAATGTAGGTGTATAATCAATGGTATCAAAAATATCTTTGTAAACGCCTTCGCTAAGCCAGGTGTTGCGGATAAAAATATCTTCGGCAGGGTAGGAGCTGATGATGTTGGGGAATTTACTGCTGTCTGTTTCAAAAAAAATATTCAATTTTTCCAGTTCTTCTGTAAAATCAGGGATGCTGTAATTTTCTAAATCTATTAATAATTGCTGACGTAAACCAAAGCGTACATACTGCACTTTAATTTTTTCTGCTGCAATTAAAATGTTATATAAATCTCCGGGAGAAATGATACCGCCACGAAAATTAATAGAAACGATATTAGCCATGATGGTAAATTGTAAGTAGTGAATGGTGAATTGTTAATGGTCAATGGTCAATGGTCAATGGTCAATGGTCAATCCGAATTGAATTTACAACGTTACTGATAAATTTTTACAACCCAAACTCTTTAATGGCTTTTTGGAAATTTTT
>NZ_JANPCM010000516.1:0-7064 GCF_031430955.1 Ferruginibacter sp. | reverse complement strand
AACAAATCACGAAATCGATTACAAGGTCTATGGAGAAGAACTCCAGTTTGTAGAAATAGAGCTTGACCCTAATGAAACAGCCATTGCAGAAAGCGGTGCTTTTATGATGATGGATAACGGTATTGAAATGCAAACAATTTTGGGCGATGGCAGTCAGCAGCAAAGCGGCGGGATACTGAATAAATTGTTTAGCGCAGGTAAAAGATTACTTGTAGGCGAAAGTTTATTTATGACTGCTTTTACCAACACCGGGCAGGGCAAAAAGAAAGTAAGTTTTGCATCACCATACACCGGTAAAATAATTGTATTTGATTTGGCAGCGTTAGGTGGAAAGATCATTGCACAAAAAGATGCTTTTTTATGTGCAGCCAAGGGTGTTAGTATTGGTATTGAATTTCAAAGAAGATTGGGCACTGGTATTTTTGGTGGCGAAGGTTTTATAATGGAAAAGCTGGAAGGAGATGGTTATGCATTTGCACATGCAGGCGGATACGTGGTAGAAAGAGAATTAAAAGCCGGAGAAATTTTAAAAGTAGATACCGGTTGTGTGGTAGCTTATACCGCCAATGTTGATTTTGATATTGAAATGGTACGGGGTATTAAAAACTGGATGTTTGGTGGCGAAGGCTTATTTTTTGCAAAGTTGCAGGGCCCTGGTAAAGTGTGGTTACAAAGTTTACCCATAAGCCGCTTAGCCGGAAGGATAATGCAATACGGTTCTTATAAACGCAAAGAAGAAGGCAGTATTTTAGGAGGCCTGGGTAATTTGCTGGATGGCAGGGAATAAATACATTAAAAATTTGCGTTTTATTAATTAGTCAGGCCAGCGCCTGACTTTTTTTGTAAAATAAATTTGGTGGGTAAATTCATATAATCGTATATTTGCGATATAAGATTAAAGTATGAATTTAAAACAGCACTGGGAAAATGTTTTTACCACCAAGCAGGTAAACGAAGTAAGCTGGTACCAGCAAACACCACAGGAGTCTATCAACTTTATAACACAGCTTGCCTTGCCCAAAAATGCAGCCATAATTGATATTGGTGGCGGCGATAGTTTTTTGGTGGATCATTTGTTGGCCATTGGATATACCAATATTACTGTATTGGATATCTCACAGGCGGCAATTGATAGAGTAAAAAACAGGCTGGGCAAAAAAGCAACTGCTGTTACATGGATTGTATCCGATATTTTAGATTTTAAAACGTCTGTACAATATGATTGCTGGCACGACAGGGCTGCTTTTCATTTTTTAACTGCCACTGCGGAAATAGAATCTTATCTGTCAATTGCACAAAAAAATGTAAAGCCTGCAGGTAAAATGATCATTGGTACTTTTTCTGATAACGGGCCGGAAAAGTGCAGTGGCTTACGCATAAAACAGTACGATGAAAAATTGCTCAGCAGTACATTACAAAAATGGTTTACAAAAATAAAATGTATTACCACCAGCCATATTACACCTTTTAAAACAGTTCAAAATTTTTTATTCTGCAGCTTTCAAAAATTAAGTATATAAAATGGCCATCCACAAAAAAGAAGCGTTTACTCAAAAGGAACAGGACCTGGCAGAATTTGCCAAAGCACTGGCACACCCTGCCCGTATTTCAATTTTAAAAATTCTGGCGCAGCACAACGAATGTATTTGCGGCGAGATTGTAGAAATATTACCATTGGCACAAAGCACCGTTAGTCAGCATTTAAAAGAATTAAAAAATGCAGGATTAATTAATGGTACAGTAGATGGGCCACGCAGTTGTTATTGCATTAACTGGAAAGCTTTTGAAAAATTTATGGGAGAGTTTAGTTTTCTGTTTAATAAACTTAAAGTGCAGAATGAGAAGGCGTGTTGTTAAAAGCCCTGAAGCCCTTATCCCCTAAAGGGGGAAATGGAGTAGATCGAAGTGAAGATTAGCTTAGGGTGAGTAACTCCTTAAAGAGTGGCTCACCCGGCCAAGAAAAAAAGAGGCTTGCAATTTAAAATAGCTCCATAGGAGCTTAAGGTGGGTAGAAAGGGTAATAAATGTTTAGTACCGTTCCGTAGGAACGACAGGTGCTAAAGCAAAACATAATTATAGCCCAGTAAAATTATTTTGTTGAAGAGTGTCTTGCCTTAGGCCAGACCAATGAAGATGAACAGAGAAATATTGCCGGGCAAAAAAAAATGTATTTTTTAACCTCCTCATTTTATAAAGTACGGATGAGGAACAAATAGTATAGCCATGAATAATGAATTAGAAATTAAAAATCTCGTTAGAGAAAAGTATGCTGCCATTGCAGAACAAAGTAAAGACCAGAATGCAACATCCTGCTGCGGCGCCACCTCCAGCTGCTGCGGTGATGAAGTGTATAACATTATGGCAGATGACTACACCAAATTAGAAGGCTACAATGCTGATGCAGATTTAGGATTGGGTTGCGGATTGCCCACTGAATTTGCAAAAATAAAAACTGGTGATACCGTAATTGATTTGGGAAGCGGTGCCGGCAACGATGCGTTTATAGCCCGCCGTTTTGTGGGCGAAAATGGTAAAGTGCTGGGTATAGACTTCACGCAAGCCATGATTAAAAGGGCAAGAGAAAATGCCGATAAATTAAAATTGAATAATGTGGAGTTCAGGCTAGGCGATATTGATGATATGCCGGTTACCAGTAATTATGCCGATGTAATTGTAAGTAACTGTGTATTGAATTTAGTACCCAACAAACACAAAGTTATCAGCGAAATTTACAGGGTGTTAAAACCCGGCGGTCATTTTTCTATCAGCGATATTGTGCTGGAAGGCGAATTGCCGGCAAAATGGAAAGAGGTAGCAGAGTTGTATGCAGGCTGTGTTAGCGGCGCTATACAAAGAGAAGTGTACCTGGAAATAATTGCATCGCTTGGGTTTAAAAATATTACACTGCAAAAGGATAAGCCGATACTTATACCCGATAATATTTTAGCTAATTATTTAAGTGCCGAAGAAATTGCAACGTATAAAAATGGTAAAACAAAAATTACAAGTATAACCGTATATGCAGAAAAGCCTGCAAAGGACGAAAGGAATTGTTGTGAACCGGGAAGCGGTTGTTGCTAACGATTTATTAAGTTTGCCAACCATTTAAAAGTTGGCAAACTTGTTTAATAGAATTGTAAACTATAAATGTAAAATCATGATTAATGAAATATCAAATGCGTTGCAATTAAAAGTAGTGGTAAATGAAGAAGAAAAACAGCAAGCGATTGCTTTATTACAACTACAGCAATTACCTGTTTCAGATATTGATGAAGATAAAATTCTTTATTTACTTAAAGATGCTGAAAGAACAATAGGTACAGTTGGGTTAGAAATATTTGAAGATTGCGCCCTGCTCCGCAGCGTAAGTGTTGTAAAAGAAGAGCAGGGCAAAGGCTACGGAAAGTATATTAAGGAAGAGATAGAAAAATATGTGAAGGAAGCTGGCATTAACTGCCTGTATTTATTAACCACTACTGCAAAGGATTTTTTTAATAAACAAGGGTATTGTGTTATTAGCAGAGAAGAAGCACCAGCTTCAGTAAAACAAACAGCAGCGTTTACTTCTTTGTGCCCGGCTTCGGCAGTGATAATGAAAAAACGCATCTAAGATTATGAAAAAAATAAAACTACTTTTTGTGTGTGTAGAAAACAGCAACCGCTCTCAAATGAGCCAGGCTTTTGCAAAAATTATTGGCGGCGATGATGTGGAAGCATACAGTGCCGGCAGCAAACCCAGCGGCATCGTAAACCCAAAAGCTGTTGCGGCCATGAAAGAGTTGGGCTACGATTTAAGTACACACGATAGTAAAAGTTTGGATGAAGTAAAAGCATTTGCACCTTTTGATGCCGTGGTAACTATGGGTTGCGGCGATGCCTGCCCGTGGATGCCTGCCAAAAAATTTGTTGACTGGGTAATTCCTGACCCTAAGCATATGGAACCGAAGGAGTTTAACGAGGTGAGGGATTTTATAAAAGGTAAAGTGGAAGAATTGATAAAAGAATTGAGTGTAAAAATTTAGCTAATAGTATAAAAGAGAAAAGGAGAAAAAAGATAAGTATTGCTTAACTCTTTTTTCTCCTTTTACCTCTTAGCAAATTATATATTTTAATCTCTGCTGCTTATCTTACTCAGTAACCTTAAAATTTCTAAGTACAACCAAACAATAGTAACCATTAAACCAAAAGCACCGTACCACTCCATATACTTTGGTGCTCCTAATGCTGATCCCTGTTCAATCATATCAAAATCTAAAATTAAATTTAGTGCAGCAATGGCAACAACAAATAACGAAAAGCCAATGCCCAATAAACTGCCTTCATGTAAAAAAGAGAAATTATCAAAGCCAAACATTCTCATTACCCAAACAATAAGATAAAAAATCGCAATGCCTGCAGTGGCAGTAAAAATTATTGATTTAAATTTTTCTGTTGCTTTAATTATTCTAAAGCTGTACAATAAATACATTGCAACAGCGGTGCCTAATGTTAAGCCTACCGCATTAATAATAATATTTGGAGCCTGGGCAGCAAAAGCAGCACTGTAATATGCAGAGATAGCACCTACAAATAAACCTTCCAGTAAAGCGTAAGCCGGAGCTAAAAAAGGGCTCCACTCTTTTTTAAATGAAATTACAATGGCCACAATTAAGCCACCAATTGCGCCAGTTAATATTAATGGCATTACGCTGCCGCCTTCTGCAAATTCTTTCCACGAATAAAAAGAACTGCCTAAAACCATGATTAGTAAAAATCCAAACTTTTGTAAAGTTCCTTTTACGGACATTGCATTATCGTGTGTTACTACTTCATCCAGTATTGTATCCCTGAATCTTTTTTCAGATAAAGCAGGGTTGCCCGATTTAAATAAAGCCATAGTTGTAAAATTTAATAATTAAAATTAAGTAATTATAATGAAATATAAATCGTTGATAGTAAAACGTAGGCTGTAAATTTATTATCTTATAAAGCTAACTCACTATTCACGTTTTAGACCCGGATATTTACTCACCGTTTCAAAATTGTATTCGTCTTTTAACTTTAGTTTAATAATAAAATGTTTCAGCTCTGTGGAGTCGTTGGCATCTTCATACACCTGGTCGTGTGCCAGCAGCACCAAATGATTGGGTGTTTTATTTTTATTATGAATAAACATACTGTCAATTTGCTGCAGCATTTCATCACCGGTATTTTTAAGTTTAAGGCTGTCGTTATAATGCCATTCTAAATCCCAGCCTACTTCGGTAAATCCGCTGGCATACAAACTGTCGGCTGTGGCGCAACTTTTTTTAATATCAGTTTTACAAATAGTTGCAGTGCGCCAAATATTTCTGCCCGGTGTACGAATAATGTTTGCAGTTAAATGTAAACTGTCGGCACAGCGTATAAAATCTTTTATGGCACTGTCGGGCAGTGTATAAAATTTGGCAAACTTGTTTTTAAAAGCATGCGTATAACTGTGGTTGGCAATTTCAAAATACTTGCAGGCAATAAGGCTGTCGAAAATTGCCGTTTGTTCTTTACTGCCGTACACATGCTGCCCAACAATAAATAATGTAACCGGAATTTTTTCTTCCTTAACAATATGCATCATTTTTTTGGTGCCTCTGTTAGGCCCATCATCAAATGTGAGGTAAATTGTTTTTGTTTTCTTTTTTGGTAAAGAAGCGGTGACTAGTTTGCTGGTACTGTCCGGTAAAGAAAATTGAATGTTATTTACTGAGGCTGTTGTTTCGGTTTTGTAATAATTGCAGGCGGTAAAAACAACAGTAATAAAAGTGGTTCTTAAAATTTGTGAAGCGGCTTGCTCAGCTTCGGGGTCAGGGTCCATAATGGTTTTGGTTATAAATTTTATTTGTTTAGTGAAGATATTAGTGCGGCGGAGCTGTTTCCAAATTTGTATTGTTAAATAAAATATAATCCTAAATGCAGAGAAAATATTCAATGATGAATATACAATGTTCAATACTCAATAAAAATGTACAGACAGACAATTTTCAACGACTTTATTATATACCAGTTCTTCATTGAAAATTGAATATGAAAGTTGAGTGTTGAATATTTCTCTTTTTACGATAAGTGCTATAATCCTAAACCTGTAAACCCTAAACCCTAAACCCTAAACTTCTAAACCCATCAACCATTCCCCTCAACTTTGTATATTTGCGGCATGGAACAATTGCTCAACAAGATAAAAGTACTTAAAGAAGAAATTACTGCATTTAATGGCGGCGATGCCGAAACATTTAGAATTAAATATCTTGGTACAAAAGGTTTGGTAAAAACCATCATGGGAGAAATGAAAAATGTAGCTCCTGAAAATAAAAAAGACGCCGGCCAGTTATTAAACGAATTCAAACTTTTTACCGAAGCAAAATATAACGAACTTAATCAGGCTTCTTCCAAATCCGAAGTCGGAAATCCAAAATCGGAAATTGATCTTACTTTGCCCGGCGACAATCTTCCTCTCGGCAGCCGCCACCCGATTAGTTTAGTAAAGAACAGGATCATTTCCATTTTTCAACGCCTTGGTTTTGCAGTGGCTGAAGGGCCGGAAATTGAAGATGACTTTCATAATTTTTCTGCACTTAACCTGCCCGAAAATCATCCGGCACGTGACATGCAGGATACATTTTATATCAGCCAAGATCCCGATTGGTTATTGCGTACACATACAAGCAGTGTGCAGGTACGTGAAATGCAAAAAGGAAAATTACCTATCAGAATTATTTGCCCGGGCAGGGTGTACCGTAATGAAACCATCAGTGCAAGGGCACATTGTTTTTTTCACCAGGTAGAAGGTTTATACATTGCAGATAATGTAAGCTTTGCCGATCTTAAACAAACGCTGTATTTTTTTGTACAGGAAATGTTTGGAGCTGATGTTAAGGTTCGTTTTCGCCCCAGTTATTTTCCTTTTACTGAGCCCAGTGCAGAGATGGATATCAGTTGTTTAATTTGTAGTGGGGAGGGTTGCAGCGTTTGTAAAAAAACTGGATGGGTCGAAATTCTGGGCTGCGGTATGGTTCATCCAAATGTTTTAGATAACTGCGGTATTGATAGTA
>NZ_JANPCM010000515.1:0-7296 GCF_031430955.1 Ferruginibacter sp. | reverse complement strand
CAATATGAAAATGGAAATTATTGATATTTATATGGATGCAGATAATAATGTTGCTACTGGGTTTAACACCTGGTATTATCCGTTGCATTCAGGTGCCGACTTTTTAATAGAAGGCAGCCCTATCGGTGGCTGGGGTGATGTGTTTGTACACTCAGGCCCGCAAACTGCTTTTTCATGGACACCCATTGCGTCGTTCGCTGATGTCATGAAATTTTCCAGCTTATCCACCACCGGAGGAAAAAATGTTATTGAGTTTTCCATTAAAAAAAGTGTACTCGGTACAATAAAAAACTTTATTCATTTTGGATTGGTGGAATCTACATCGGGCTGGGCAGAAGTGGGACAAATATCCGAAGCCAAAACAGCCACTTCTAAATTTGTAGTTGTTCCGTTATAAATTTTTACAGGGCAGGTAATATTGTAAGGAGTGTAAATTCCTAAAGCCTCTTTTATATCATTAATAACCAGTTGCAAGTGAAATACGAAACTGAAAACATAATTACTGAAACAATTACAACGGCAACAAAAAAAACATTGCCACAATTAAGTTTGCATACCATTGAAAATGCAAATGGAACAAGACTTATTGTTTCTAATTTAGGTGCTGCAGTAGTTTCTTTATTTGTAAAAGATAAACAGGGTAAACTTACTGATGTAGTATTAGGCTATGATACACATTCCGATTACCAGGCCGATGAATTTTATTTAGGCACTGTAGTGGGAAGGTATGCAAACCGTGTGGCAGGTGGTACTGTGGTGCTGGATAATACAACCTATAAACTGCATTTAAGAGAAGGCGGTTATCATTTGCATGGAGGCCTTGAGGGATTTAATAAAAAAATATTTCAGGCAACATCTTTTGAGCAGGAAGGTAAAAGCGGAATTGTTTTTGAATATGTAAGTCCTCACCTGGAAGAAGGTTTTCCCGGTGAGTTGCAGCTTGAAGTAATTTATACGCTGGATGATGAAGATGTATGGAGTATTGAATACAAAGCCGTATGCAATAAAACTACATTGATTAATTTAACACAACATACCTATTTTAATTTGTCAGGCAATCCTTCAAATAAAATTGATGATCACGAATTAAAAATACTCAGTAATTATTATTTACCCGTAAATAAATTGCAGGTACCCACAGGTGAAATTGCAGCTGTACACAATACACCTTTTGATTTCTCTCAACCCAAAAAAATAGGGGAAGATTTGTTAAAAGATAATGAGCAGTTACAGTTAAGCAACGGATACGACCATAGTTTTGTATTGGAAAAACAACACACCCCAATTTTAAAACATGCAGTTGTTGTAAAAGAGCCTGCATCGGGAATAACGATGGATGTTTATACAACAGAACCGGCTGTGCATTTATATACAGGTAATTTTCTTCAAAATATAAAAGGAAAAAATGGTATCATTTACCATAAGCGTTCCGGCTTTTGCCTGGAAACGCAACATTTTCCTGATGCACCCAATCACCGCCACTTTCCCTCCACAGTTTTAAATGCAGGGGAGGAGTTTTACAGTAAAACAGTGTTTAAATTTTCTTTTGATTAAATTATTGTAAAGCAACATCTGCCTTTGAGTGCAAGAATTATTAATTATAGCATTAGTTTCCATCTTCAATAAATAAGAATCTAAGCATAGTTTATAAGTTTGGCCAACTTCCAAAATTGCTTAACACTCAGATAATCTAACAGAACAGTTTTTTATTAACTTTACCTTTTTTAAAATAAAGCTGGTGTGTAATGCATCACTTTTTTATCCCCGTAAATTTTTTAAAAAATGCTAATGTATAAAATGGAACAAACGTGGCGCTGGTTTGGCCCATCCGACCCGGTAAGTTTGCAGCATGTAAAACAAACAGGTGCAACAGGAGTGGTTACTGCACTGCACCAGGTACCGCATGGCGAAGTTTGGACGGTGGAAGAAATTTTAAAGCGAAAAGCAGTAATTGAAAATGCCGGACTTAACTGGTCGGTAGTGGAAAGTATAACAGTACATGAAAGTATAAAAACAAGAACTGGTAATTACAAAGATTATATTGAAAAATATAAAACATCTATTCGCAATGTGGCCTCTTGTGGCGTTCCGGTTATCACTTATAACTTTATGCCGGTAAACGACTGGACAAGAACTTCTTTAAATTATAAAATGCCCACTGGTGCGCTTGCACTTTATTTTAACTGGGTTGATCTTGCTGTATTCGATATTTTTATTTTGAAAAGAAAAAATGCTGCGGCTTCTTATTCAACCTCAATTTTACAACAGGCGGAAGAACGGTATAAAAAATATACTGCAAAAGAATTAGAAGCACTTGCAGATGTAGTAATGTTTGGCATTCCCGGCGAGGAAAAATATACCACCAATGATATGCTGAAAAAATTGGAATCGTACAGCGATATTGATGCCAATGCTTTAAGAGATAACCTTTGCTATTTTCAAAAAGAAATAAGTGAAGTGGCCATGGAGTGCAATGTAAAATTGGCGATACATCCGGATGATCCGCCTTTTCCAATTTTAGGTTTGCCAAGAGTGGTAAGTTGCTACGATGACTTTAAGTATTTTTTAGGTAAAGTGGAAAATAATGCCAATGGTGTTTGCTTTTGTACCGGATCGTTAGGTGCTTCAGCAAAAAATGATTTGCCGGCAATGGTAAAAGCATTAGGAGATAAAATACATTTCATCCATTTACGTAATGTAAAAAAAGATACTGAAGGAAATTTTTTTGAAGCCGATCACTTAGGCGGCGATAATGATATGTATGCTGTAGTAAAAGAAATTGTACAGTTACAACAGGATAGAAAAATTTCACTTCCCTTTCGCCCCGACCATGGCCACCAAATGCTGGACGATTTAAATAAAATTACCAATCCTGGTTACTCTGCAATTGGCAGGTTAAAAGGCTTGGCAGAAATTAGAGGGCTTGAGTTGGGGATACTGGGAGCATTGGGGAATAAAAAATAAATGAAAAATAATTTTATTTGAATTGAAGAATAATATTTTTTTATTCAGACAAACATATTTAAAACCAAAACACCAATCAATCCTAAAATAGATATTACTGTTTCCATAACTGTCCACGATAAAAAAGTTTGCCTGAGTGTAAGTTTAAAAAATTCTTTAAACATCCAAAAACCGGAGTCGTTAATGTGAGAACCAAAAACACTGCCTGCACCCACTGCAAGCACCATCAACTCCGGCGATGCAACACCTGTTGCTACCAATGGCGATACAATACCTGCAGCTGTTATGCCTGCAACAGTTGCAGAACCAATAGCAACTCTTAATACAGCAGTTACAAGCCAGCCAAAAATTAATGGGGGCATTTGCCATTTTGTGCTGAAGGTGGCAATGTATTCGCCGGTGCCGCTGTCAATTAATACCTGTTTAAAAATACCGCCGGCAGTAATAATTAATAAAATCATGGCGATGCCTGAAATAGCATCGTTTAACCATTGCATAATGTTTTCCATTTTATAGCCATTACGTAATCCAAAAAAATAAATGCCAGCAATAACAGCAATAAGTAATGCAATGGTAGAGTCGCCAATAAAAAGTATTATAGTTTTAAAAAGTGAAGATTCTTTTAAAAAATTATTGGCAAGTACTGAAAGAGTAATTAATAAAACGGGCAGCAATGCAATAATAAAACTTGGAAAAATACCGGGTAATTTTTTTTCTGTAAGATTTTGTTCAGCAGCAAAAAGAAAAGAAGTATCAGTTTTTATTCTTTGTAAAATTCTTCCTAAAAATGGTCCGGCTATAATAACGGCAGGTATAGCAATTAGTAAACCATAAATTAATGTTTTGCCCATATCAGCTTTAAATGCATTTACCAAAACAACAGGGCCGGGGTGCGGCGGTAAAAAACAATGTGTAGTGCTTAGCGCAGCCGCCATTGGAATAACGATGTACAATAATGGTAATCCTGTTTTTCTTGCCAAAGTAAAAACTAATGGTACAAGAATTATAAAACCTGCATTGTAATAAAGTGGAATGCCAATTAAAAATCCCGTAAGTAAAACTGCCCATTGAATATTTTTTTGCCCAAAACTTTTTATTAGTGTAGCCGAAATTTGTTCTGCAGCCCCGCTTATCTCTAATATTTTACCGAGTATGGCGCCCAGGCAAATGATTAATGCTAAACCACCCAATGTACTGCCCACACCTTTTTCTACCGACTTTAATAAATCTGACGTATCCATACCCAAAAGCAAACCGGTTAGCAATGCAACAATTAATAATGATAAAAATGGGCTTACTTTTTTTACAGAAAGAAATACCTGTAAGCCAATGGCAAAAATAATGGTGATGATTATCATAATTATTGAACAGTATTAATGAGTGTGCCAATATTATCAATAGAAATTTTTATTTCATCACCCGGTTGCAAAGTAAAATTATTGGGCGGCACAATGCCCGTACCCGTCATAATTAAACAACCATAAGGAAAACTGCATTCACGGTAAACAAAAGAAACTAATTCTTCCAGTGTCCTTTTCATCTGGCTTATTGCAATACTGTCTTTAAAAACAGTTGTACTGTTTCTGTTTATTTCAAGATGAATAGTTGTGTGGGCCTCAATTTTATTGGTAACAAAAATACATGGTCCCAATGCTGCACAGGCATCATAGGTTTTTGCCTGCGGCAGGTACAAAGGATTTTCTCCTTCAATACTGCGGCTGCTCATATCGTTGCCAATGGTATAGCCAATAATTTTTCCTGATGATGTTACCACTAAAGTCAGTTCGGGCTCGGGTACATCCCAGGTGGAATCTTTTCTTATCCTTACAAAAGCATTGGTGCCAACAATACGGTGTGGTGTTGATTTAAAAAAAACTTCCGGTCTTTCTGCTTCATATACTTTGGCATAAAAATCGGCACCACCACTTAATTTACTTTCTTCCTGCCTGCCCACTTTGCTTCGTAAGTAAGTAACACCGCAGGCCCATAATTCCTGGTTGCTGCCAATGGTGGGTAACAAGTTTGCTATGGCTGATTTATCAACTTGCGTTGCAGCAGCAATTGATGCCTTAGCTTTTTCAAAAACGTTATCGTTATTAATAAATGTTTCCCAGTTTTCTTTAATTACAGAAAACTTATCCTTAAATTCTATTACAATGCCATTAATGGTATTATACAATTTCATTGCTTTGTATTTTGTTGTATTAAGTATTATTCCAAAGCCAAATAAGCGCCTGTGGCAAAATACTGCCACCATGTTTTCCACTATGGCTTCAGATGCCTTTTTCAAACTTAAAATTATAGCCCTTGTATTTTAAAGCTGCTTCCATTTCAAGATTAGCAAGCCACCAGTTTCCTTGTTCATTATCTAAATCATTTGATATTAATCTGATAAATAATTTTTTAAAAGACGAAATGTATTTTTAATTGTTTCTAATTTATTGAATCTTTAATACTATAAACCTCATCAAATTTTTAAATTATTTTTTAATTAATAATTTATTAACCTCCAGCCAATAAATGAAAGAATCGAACCATTTATTACTTGTACGATTTGGATTACCTAAGCCAAAACCATGACCGCCATTTTGGTAAAGATGAAATTCAACAGGTATGCCAGCTTTAAACCAAGAGTCAATAACGCCAAATTGCCCTCTGAATAAAAAATCATCCGAAGCAATTGCACAAAACATCGGTGGTGCATTTTTAGGCACTTCTACTGGACCCATACCACCATAAATTGGACCTATAAAAGCTAACTTTATTTTCTTTGAATTCAATGTAACATGCATAGTAAGTCCAGCACCAGCCGAAAATCCAATCATTCCAATTTTAGTTGTATCTACACCCCACTCTTTTGCTCTTTTCACAATCATAGCATAAGCAGCTTCTGCATCTTGCAATTGATTTGTTAAGTCTGTTTGTAATAGATTATTTGTTGTGGGTTTATTACCAGTAGTATCTTTTGTTGGCGGTGGTGTGTTACGAGGCCTATTCATCCAATCACCAAAATCTGTTAGACCTGGTGGCGTAGGGTGCAACCGGTACTTTAGTACAAATGCTGTAATACCCTTTGCAGCCAACGCTTCTGCCACTTCCCAACCTTCATTGCCCATTGAAAGCCACCTAAACCCTCCACCTGGTGCAACAATTACTGTAGTTCCGTTAGCTGTACCGGGTTTAGGAAAAAAAGGAGTAAGTGTAGCTCTTGTAATATTTCTTGCCATCGGGTCGCCCCATTGCTTAAACCAGCTTTCCTCAGCAGGTTGATTACTTACTCCTCCAGTTCCTAAAGGAATAGCATTGGGTTCCTTGGGGGCATCCAATGGATAAATAGTACCGTCTTGTGCATAGGCTGATTGGTAAAAAAATAAAATAAACAGATATAAGGTTATACGAAATAAATACTTGATTTTGTTGACCATTTAATAAAAGTTTTTAGTTAAAAATCTAATTGTTATAGTTGTCAAATTAGGTGTATTACCTTAAAGAAATTCGTAACACATACATATCATTGGTAACATACAAAATTTTTTCATCCGGCGAAAGTGCACAATTACTTGTTGAATTTTCCAGTTTTATCAACCCCAATTTCTTTCCATCGCTGTTAAAAATATACACACCGCCAGGGCCGGTGGCAAATACAATGCCCTGCTTATTTATTTTTAAACCATCTGGCAGGCCATTCCAGTTTTGCTCATTATTAGAGGCATCAAAAAATATTTTTCCGTTAATTAATGAATCACCTGCAACATCATAAATATACCAAACTGGTTTAGCAGGATCGCTGTTGGCAATAAGGAGTTTTTTTTCTCCGGGGAAAAATGCAAGGCCGTTGGGTCTTGTAATTGAATCAACTAATAAAATTACTGTACCATCTTTTTTTACTTTATAAACACCATTGTGTTTTATTTCTTTGGCACTGTCGGTATCATCTTGTGTAAATAAACCATAGGGCGGGTCGGTAAAAAATAAATCGCCGTTACTGTTAAACACTAAATCATTAGGACTATTGAGTTTTTTATTTTCAAACTTATCTGCAAGGGTAATAAATTTTGCTGCTGGTTTATCAAATGGGGCATCCATTATTGCCACACTTCTGTCGCCATGCTGGCATAATACAAAATGCCCATCGGTATCTACTGTTAATCCGTTGCTGCCTGGTTCTTTGCATTTACTTGGTGCAGTACCGGTGTAGCCGCTGGGTTTCAAATACGCTTCTGCTCCGTTTGCTTCTGTCCATTTATACACCGTGTTCATAGGCACATCGCTGAACAAAAGCATATTGTGTTTTTCAATCCACAGAGGGCCTTCGCTCCATTCGTAGCCTTC
>NZ_JANPCM010000514.1:0-2725 GCF_031430955.1 Ferruginibacter sp. | reverse complement strand
CCCGCAACTAAGATGAGAATTGATTTGGTTAAATAAAATAGATATCCCGAAAGAGCTGTTCCACCGGTTATAAAAACAGAAACGAATACAATAAACTTGGTTCGATTTGTGATTATAGTTGAATTTATAGGCTCTGGAATTTTCATTTGTTGTGTGTTATAAAATATTCGTTGCTACTAAAATCAAATGTATGCGAAAGTCATATCCTTTCAAAATTTCAAAACCAACTAAAATTGTTGCTTTTAAATTGTTTTGAGCTTCAATTGAAAAACGTACTTTGTTAATTTCTTTTAAGCCTTGGTTCTTGTAATTACAAAAAAATCTCTCAATCTACGCTACAATAAAAGCTCAATAAAAGATTTAATAGTACAAGTGAATGACACAAAGATGTTAAGCAGAATTACAAATGCCCGTAATAATTTTTTTTACCTAACTCCCCATCAATTTATTCTTCTGCGCTACATATTCTTCCTGTGTAATGGCGCCTTTTTGCAACAGCTCAAAAAGTTTTTGTAATTCGTCGGCTATCATTTGCTGTGAGGGTGCCGCTGCAGGATTAATATTTTTTGCAATAGCCTGCGCTAACTGTGTGGCCTGGCTGGTAATTTGTATTTTTTTATATTCTTCCTGTGCATTAGTAATGGTATCTTTTAATAATTTAGGATGATGGATGAGGGTGTATTTTGTTTCACCCATTTCGGCAGCGGTTTGTATATCCACATTGCCGTAGCCAAAAAGGCGGCCCATTAAAGGCTGGTCGTATTCTACATTATTTATTTTATCCAAAGGGCTTTCTTTGGAGTAGCGGGTAAAAAATCCGCTTTCATCCACCACCCTCATATTGGTAACACCCCATAAATTATATTTCCAGTTGATGTATTCTATTAAAGGATAAATGGCCGTAACTAAAATAATAATAAATGCAATGGAATAATTGGTCATCAGCAATAATAAAATGGTAGTAAGCAGCAGCCATGCAAAAATGGGCAGCACTAATTTTATCCAGTGCTGGCGAATGATGATCAATAATTTTTCGTCTTTTTTTAATTGTGTTCTCATGTTATAAAGCTGATAACTGTTTTATATATTGCTTCTATCCCTAATGGCGGAATGAAGTATTAAAATTTCTATCCTCTATAAATATACAATCATTCTTAATTGCAGGGTTCAAAAATTTCTTGTATTTAAATTTGTATTTTTGGGCATGACACCAGAACGCAACGAACGGCTTACAACAGTTTTAAACAAACGCCAGCCCGATATTACTGTAGTTTTAGAAAACGTTTTTGATCCGCATAACATCAGCGCTGTAATGCGTACCGCCGATGCCGTGGGCATGCAGGATATCTTTATTTTGAATACTAAAATTCCACCACATAAAAAGTGGGGAGCTAAAAGTAGTTCCAGCGCTGCTAAATGGTTAACGGTGCATCAATACACCGATGCCAATGAATGTTTTGCAGAACTACGCAAACGCTATAAAAAAATTTACACCACACATTTAAGCAGCGATGCCGTTGGATTGCATGAGTTAAATTTGACCGAACCTGTAGCATTAGTTTTTGGCAACGAACACAGTGGCGTTAGCGAAGAAATTATTGCTATGGCCGACGGTAATTTTATTATTCCGCAGGTGGGCATAATAAAATCGCTAAATATTTCTGTGGCCTGCGCTGTTACTTTGTACGAAGCCTACCGGCAAAAAAATAGTGCCGGGCATTACGATGCCATAAAATTACAAGGCGAAAGATTTGAAGGGTTAAGAAATGAATGGGGATTTTTAGAAGAAGAGTAGCAGCCCGCTGATTTCGCAAATTCTGCAGATTTGTAAACCACTATTTTCTCCGTCATCTACGAAATCAGCACTAGGTATTTTTTTTCTGTGCTTCAGTGCCTCTGTGGCATTATCATTTGCCGCAGGCAAATCTATTTTCTGCTACATCTGCGGAATCAGCCGGCAATTTCCCTTTCTGTGCTTCTTTAGCAACAGGTATTTACCGCAGGTAAATTTCAATAATTTTTCTCCTTCATTTCCAATAACTTTATTGCTCCAAAACTTTACACATGAAAAGATTTTTTTCTCCTTTATTTTTATTAATTACTTTTTCCGCAACCGCACAAAACAAAAAACCTCTCGACCATACCGTTTACGATAGCTGGAAAAGCATTGGCGAACGCATGATTAGCAACGATGGAAAATTTGTGGTGTATGCCGTAAATCCGCAGGAAGGCGATGGCGAATTAGTGATACAAAACCCACAAACAAAATATAAAAAAATTATACCACGTGGGTACAGTGCTGTAATTACCGAAGACAGTAAATACGCAGTGTTTAAAATTAAACCGGCTTTTCAGGATACACGGCAGGCCAGGATTAAAAAGAAAAAACCCGATGAAATGCCGAAAGATTCGTTAGGCATTATTGAACTGGGTGCAGAAAGTGTAACCAAATTTGCCCGTGCCAAAACTTTTAAAACACCCGAAAAAGGCGCAGGCTTTGTTGCTTATCATATTGAAAAGCCGATGCCTGATACTTCAAAAAAATCAAGAGTGGCAGTGTACGATTCTGCCAAAGCAAAAATAAATATGCTGGTAAAGCTGGCCGATTCTGTGATAAAAAAATCTATTGATTCCATTGGTGGAAAAATTAATAAGCAGGAAGTAATTGAAGCAGCACAAAAAGCCGCTAAGCAAATCTTAAAAAAAGCGGATGAAGATATAGCAG
>NZ_JANPCM010000513.1:0-3324 GCF_031430955.1 Ferruginibacter sp. | reverse complement strand
TTTGCAATTCTACATATTCATGCGGCACATCAGTTTTGTTATTGCTTTTATCAACTAATAAAGTCCATTTTTTTCCATCAACAGAATAATACATTTTATATTGATGGTAAATACTAGTTTGCTTACCCAAAAATTCTGCATCCTGATCGGCATAATTTATTTGCACGGCATGTACAGTTGATAGATTACCTAAATCAGTTTGTATCCATTCGCCTTTATTACCGCTGGTGGCACTCCAGTATGTTTTGGTTAATTCATCAACTGCGTTGTTGGCAAGATAACCGCCGAGAGTTGAAGAAACTTGAACGGGTTTATTGTAGTTTAAAAGCATCCAGCCAGTGAAGTATGGTGATTTACCATTTATACTATAACCATATGAAGAAATATTTGCCCCGGGAATATAATGCGGATGATCACCGAAACTGGTATTGCAATACATCACATCATCTTTATCAAACCCTGCCGGCCAAATTCCTATTCGTCTTTCAAAAGTATTTTTTACAGATATAACGGTAGTGGAAACATGCCAGTAATTTTTAAAATTATCCTGAAATGTTGCGCCATGCCCGGCTCCTCTTACATAACCACCTACTTTAATACTCAATGGATCGCTTTGATCAACAAACCAACCTGTTGGTGAACCCATCGGATTATCCGCTACTGCCACTCCATCGGCATAACCACTGAACTCTGTGCCCGGTGCACCATATTGCAAATAATATTTTCCGTTGTGTTTTGTAATCCATGCGCCTTCCATAAACGGATCGAGAAATGTATTATCCATGTGTTCGCCAAAACGCTGCCAGCCATAACGCCACTGTTTCAGCATATGCATTTCTTTTCTTGTACCAATGGGCTGAAAAGTTTTTCGGTTTAATTCTATACCATACAAAGGATACGTATTGCTGCTGCCATTATACATATATAGTCTTCCATCATCATCAGCAAAAAATGCAGGATCCCATCCGCCGATTTCAAAACTATCTACCAATGGTTTCCATTCGTTGGCTTTGGGGTTGGTGCTCATCCATATGGTGAATTTACTGGTGTAGGTGCTGCCAAATACAACCATGGTATCACCAATAATTCCAACTGCAGGTGCACAAAGCTCATCATACACACCTTCGTTCCAGGGGCGTAAAAATTTTTTGCTGATAAATTTCCAGTTCAGCATATCGCTGCTCCACCAATAGCCCCATTGATTGGTGCTGAATAAATAATAATCGCCTTTATAATTTACAATCACCGGGTCGGCGGTGGCACGGTGCTTTCCCCACTCGGTAAAATTTGGGATGGGTGTGTAGCCATAATCTATGTTGATGGGGTTGCAGTAAGTCCTCACCCCCAACCCCTCTCCACTTCGTGTAGAGGGGAGTTGCGCATTCGCAATTGATTGATTGAATAGAAGGCCAATGCTCAATAGAATTGCTGCGGCACCCCGAAATAATCGGGATGCTAAATATAGCTTTGCTGAATAAAGGTATTCCGCACAAGAGTGATTCTGTTTTTTCCTTTCACTGAAAGAAAGAAAACAGAACAAATCAAAGATTGCAACGATGATGCCATGAAAAACAAATGCCGGGTTCCAAAAAAAAATCTTCATCTTTAGTTTCATAATATTTTATTTAATCGAAAATATTTTTACTCCACCGCCGTCAGGGTTTTTCAATTGCTGACGGGGTTGTTTTACAAATTCCCTTTTTTCATTGCTTCCACAGCATGCGCCACAGCCCTTGCGGTAAAAGCCATGTACAAAATAGACGGACTCTGGCTGCCGGTACTCGTCATGCAGGCGCCATCGGTTACAAAAACATTTTTGCAATGATGCAGCTGATTAAATTCATTAAGCATAGATGTGTTGGGATTGCTCCCCATTCGTACGCCGCCCATTTCATGAATGTCAAGGCCGGGTGCCTGCTTGCTGTCATGTGTGTTTACTTCTTTTATCCCGGCTGCTTCCATCATGGCTTTGCCCTGTTCTAAAAAGTCTTTTACCATCTTATCATCGTTATCATCATAACCAACAGATGTAATTAAAAGCGGAATTCCCCATTGATCTTTTTCTGTTGTACTCAACCGCACATGATTACTTTCTTTTGCAATCGTTTCTCCCTGCATGTACATATATACACTCCATGCACCGGGTTCGCTCATGGCTTCTTTATATTCTGCTCCTAAAAGTGGTTCAATATTTCTGTCACTCAATCTTTCCCTGCTGGCGCCGGAATAAACAACATAGCCGCCAAAAAAATCAGTATCTCTTTTTTCTACATTGCTGTAATTGGCAATGATACATTCTGCAGGTTTAGCAACTTTGTAATATTTATCTAAGTAACCATCCATAAATCCCCACATGCTGCCACGGTAATTATGAAAGCAAATATATTTTCCCAATACGCCACTATCATTTCCTAATCCGTTGGGAAAACGTTTTGATGTGGAGTTCAATAAAATTAAATTGCTATTTAATGATGATGCATTTACAAAAATAATTCTTGCATAATAATTAATTTCTTCTTTGGTGTTGGCATCAATAACTTTTACACCGACGGCTTTTTGTTTTTGCTCATCGTAAATAATAGAATGCACAACAGAGTGTGGCCGCACTGTTAAGTTACCGGTTTTTTTTGCCCACGGCAATGTGCTGCTTACCGAACTAAAATAACCACCCAGCGGACAACCTCTCATACATAAATTTCTGTTGAGGCATTGTGTGCGGCCCTGATCTATATGAATTTGTTTAGGCTCTGTAATATGTGCCCACCTCCCCGAAACATAATAACGGTTAAATTTTTCTTTGATCACTTTTTGTAAATGCTGTTCTACCACATTCAATTCATAAGCCGGTAAAAATTCGCCGTCCGGCATAGAAGGGATACCATCTGCATTGCCACACACACCAATAAATTTTTCTACATGGCTGTACCAATCTTTTATATCGTTGTATTCTATTGGAAAAGATTCACCATAACCAAAACGTTTAGGCGAAGTAAAATCATATTCACTCCACCTTGCACATGCACGGCCCCAAGTTAATGATTTGCCACCCACCTGGTAACCTCTTATCCAGTCGAAAGGTTTTTCCTGCACATAAGGATGCTCCGCATCTTTTACAAAAAAATGTTGGGTGGTTTCATCATAACCGGAAGCTTTGCTGATGAGCGGATTATTTTTTTTAGTATCGAATGTTATATCTCCGCGATGCGGCAATTCCCTCCGGGATAGATTGGCGGTGGGGTAATATTTGTTGTGTTCAATATTTCTGCCCCGTTCTTATACTTATGTATTCAATCCTTTTTCACATTATTCTTTTGCAGCCCAGCC